>JBJFAC010000074.1:0-6412 GCA_051887715.1 Candidatus Neoclostridium sp. | reverse complement strand
TTTGTAAAGACCGTTCCGGGAATCAGCAAGAAAGTATTGACCGACAATCTCCGCGCGCTGGAAGACGACGGACTCGTGACAAGAGAAGTGTTTGCCGAAGTTCCGCCGCGCGTCGAATATTCTCTTTCCGAACTCGGCAAAACGTTGAAACCCATTCTCGACGCTATGCACGTTTGGGGAACGGAATACAAGGCGAATTTATAAAACAAAAGACTTCCTTTCGGATTTATCCGAGGCAAGGAAGTCTTTTTTAGCCTATGATTATTCTCTTCAAAAGTCGCGGCGCTTTGGACGGGCTATTTGATTCGTATTTCGATATCGCCGGTTGTGGTAACAATTTCGCATTTGCCGCCGGTATTGGTTTTCGGGACTTCGATATCGCCGGTATTGCTCCTTGCGGAAAAGACCTTTTCGGAAAGAAGAGTGCCGGTCACGTCGCCCGTGGAGGTTTCGATTCTGATGTCTGCGGCGTCGCAATCGTCAAAGTCTACGCGCCCGGTGCTCCTGTCTATCGAAAGGCTTTTAGAGGCTATTACGTTTTTAAGATAAACATTGCCCGTGCTGCCCGTGGTGGAAAAATCGGAGCAGGCAATATCGGAGGCGATAAGTCTGCCGGTGGAGACGGAGACGGTAACGCCGCCGTCGCAAGTTACGTTCGAGACGACCACCGTGCCGGTTGAGACCGAAATGCTCAGCGAGCCTGCCGAGATACCGTCCAAAGAAACGCTGCCGGTGCTGGTCGAAATCTTCATTTTTTCCTTTGCGTCGGACATACAATGCACGCTGCCCGTGCTTACGGAAACGTCCACGCTCTTAAAGCTGAAACCGTCCGGAATTTCAACGTCGCCCGTCGCCTCGTCCACGACGAGGGAGGAGTAGTCCGTTTTTGGCAGATACACGGTAATTTTAGGATTGCCGAACCAGGAAATACGCTCGAACCAGCTTCTGGTATCGACGAGTTCAACGGTCAGGACGCCGTTTTCGACGGATACGCAGTGCCGTTTCTTTTTCTCCTCGTAGCACACGACCGTGCATTTTTCGTCCTCGGAGGCAGCAAAAACCACGTTGGAAGTGTCCGTTTTAACGGATATACTGCCGAATTCCTCGGTTATTTCGTGCGTATTCGTTTCGTATTCGCCCGTTCCGAGCCCTGCAAGGTTGCAGCCTGCCGAGCAAGCCGCCGCGCCGAAAACCGTAATTCCGAGAACGACGAGCGCCGCCGCCGTTATAAGCCATATTTTAGCTGTTTTACTCATTGTATCGTCTCCTTTTTAACAAAACTTTTTTTAATACATAAGATTATTTTTTTAGTAAGCCAAACAATTCCTTTGGTTGCCGCCCTGCAGCCGAAGAACGCAAAAATGGCAATTCCCGCGCAACAAAAGCTTGCTCCCAGCGCGGCGACAGCCTGAACGCCGTTACCCGAAAGCGCGAAGATCAACGCGGTTAACGCTCCTCCGAGAGCGCTTGCCGAAATTCCTCCGAACGCCGCCCAGAAAGCGCCCAACACCGACCAGAGCGAAACGTACAGCGCAAAGACTACCGCGACGGCGGCGGTCAGCAAAGAAAACCACACCGGGAAACCGAGTACTATCAGCACGATTTCCCACGCTCGCAGCCGTTTTTTTGGCTTTAGCCGCTCTTTTGCGATCTTGGTTAGCGGAATATCGCCAATAATCTGCGCCGAAACCTCGTCCACGGAGCCGATTGCCGCAACGGCTTGTTCCTCCGTAAGTCCTTCTTCCTTTCTGTCTTCGATCATTTCGCCGTAAAAGGCAAGCCGCTCTTCAAGCTCCTGCTTTGGCAGTCCGGAGAGCTTTGCCCGTAGGCTTTCGATAAATTCCCGTTTATTCATTCTTCGTTTCCTCCTTGATAACGAACCGATAAATTGACATAACCTCGCGCCATTCGTCCTTGAAATCCTCAATGCGTTTCAGTCCGGCGCCGGTAATGTGGTAGTACTTTCGCAGTCGTCCCTCGTGTTCGGAGGTGCGCACGGTCAGCAGTCCGCCAAGCTCCAGGCGCTTCAGTATCGTGTACAGAGTAGATTCCGACATTTCAACGTACGGCTTCATATCCTTTATTATCTTGTAGCCGTACGAATCTTCGTTTTTGATCGCCGCCAGCACGCACACGTCCAGCAGCCCTCTTTTTAATTGAATATCCATAGAATACCTCTCGTTGCGTAATACATCATATCACGAAGTATTGCGTTTGTCAAGAGTTTTTTGCGCTGTTTTTAAAAAAGTTTTAAAAAAACTCGGACTCCTCGTCGGAATCCGAGTATTCGTTTGTCTTACGGGGTTTATTCCTGCGTTATTTCTTCGTGAACGTGCTCGCTAGCCGGCGCGCACGCAACGAAAGTCAGCGCGCGATACCCGAAAGCACGGCGCGCGACAACGCGATCAAATTTTTCACTCGTAGTGTTTCCTCTTATAATTCTATTTTTATACGCCGATTGAGCATATTTCGGGGAAAAGTCAACGAAAAAGCCGAAAAACGCAAAAACTATTCGACGGTGACGGACTTTGCGAGATTGCGAGGTTTATCGACGTCGCAACCGCGCATTTCGGCGGCGTAGTAGCTGAGAAGCTGCAAAGCGGGAATAACGACCAGCGCGCTGCAATATTCGTCGCACTTCGGAACGGTTACGACTTGCGCGCAGTCCGAGGCAAGACGTGCGTCGTCCGAATCGGTGACGGCGAAAACCACTCCGCCGCGCGAATGAACTTCCTTCACGTTAGCCAGCATTTTTTCGGTCAGACGGTCGGAGGTGGACAAGGCAACCACTGGAACGCCGTCGCAGATCAGCGAGATCGTGCCGTGTTTCAGCTCCGCCGCGGCGTACGCCTCCGCGTGGACGTACGAGATCTCTTTCAGTTTAAGAGCGCCCTCGCAGGCGGTTGCGTAGTCCGACGCTCTGCCGATATAATACGCGTGCTCCTTGGACGCTACGTATTTTGCCACCGAGAAAAGCTTGTCGCCCTCGCGAATTACGCGGCGCATAGCGTCCGGAACGGCGGCGAACTGCTTTTCGTAATACTCTACGGCGTTTTCGTCGTCGGTAAGGCTCAATCCCAGCCTGAACAGAGCGGCAAGCTGAGTGGAATAGCCCTTCGTGGTCGCAACCGCAATTTCCGTGCCCGCGTCGGTGTAAAAGGTCATATCGCTCTCTCTTGCGATGGAGGAAAGCTTGGCGTTAACTATGCCCAGCGTGGGGGAGCGGCGTTTTTTCGCTTCGCGCAGTGCGGCAAGCGTGTCCGCCGTTTCTCCGCTCTGACTGATGACTACGGTAAGCGTGTCCTCGCCGGTCAGTATTTCGTTATAGCGGTATTCGCCCGCCGTATAGACGTTTACGGGCACTTTTGCGACTTTTTCGATAAAATATTTGCCGCTGAGTCCGGCGTGGTACGCCGATCCGCACCCCACGATGTCGATTTTTTTCGGGTTGCCGCCGAAATTCCGCAGTATAAACTCCTTTACGTCCCCGAATTCCTTTTCAGCCGAGAAAACGCGTTCCACCGCTTCGGGCTGCTGATAGATTTCTTTAAGCATAAAGTGGGGATAGCCGTCCTTTTCGCAATCGTTTTCCACGTTGTCGAAGTAGGTGTATTGCGGTTGCTTGCGCTTCAGATCCGCGCCGAAAACCGAGATTTCGTCGGGCTCGATGCGCACAACGTCGCCCTCTTCGGGAATGACGAACTTGTTGGTTTTTCCGCTTAAAGCAGGCACGTCGGAGGCAAGCAAGCCAAAGCCGTCGCCCACGCCCACCACCAGCGGAGCGTCCTTACGAACGGCGAAAATTGCGTCGGGAAAGAGCGGCGTTATTATTCCCAATGCAAAAGAGCCGCGCAAAAGCTTAACGCCGTTTGCAATCGCCGCTAAAACGTCGCCGCACGCAAAAAATTCGCGTTCTATAAGGTTTACCACCACTTCCGAATCGGTTTCCGAAGAAAAAACCGTTCCGTTTTTAATAAGATCGTCCTTGATCACGGCGTAATTTTCCACGATACCGTTGTGCACCAGCGTGAAAACGCCTTTGTTTGAAACCATAGGGTGCGCGTTTGCGTCCGATGGCGCGCCGTGAGTTGCCCATCTCGTGTGACCTATTCCGACCGAGCCGGGCAAAAGCGCTCCGTCGTCCGATTTGACTTCGAGGTCGCGCACTCTGCCCACGGTTTTGACGACGTGAACCTTGCCCTCGAAGATAGTTGCCGCTCCGCTGCTGTCGTAGCCGCGGTATTCCAGTTTTTTAAGTCCCGCAAATAAAACGGGAGCCGCCTTTTTGTTTCCGGTAAAGCCGACTATTCCACACATATTAAATTATCTCCGTCTTTTTTTCGCGAACGGCGCTAAAAAGCGAAAGCAGTGCTAATTACTTGCGCAAAAGCGGTCCGCATACAATAATTAAAGCATAAAAAACTACTCTTGTCAACCGATATCGCTAAGTATTTGACATTATCGCCGAATAACGCTATAATATATAAGGCGCTGTATTTATTATGCGGCGACAAACGAAGGAGTGAATAATGTTCGAGGCGATCGAAACAATCAGAAAAGCGCTTACGGAGCAGCTGGGCTATCCCTGGATAGCGGTTGCCGTTCTTGCCGCGCTTCCGATAGTGGAGGCGCGTCTTGCCGTACCGATGGCGTTATCGTGCGGAATGGGCAGACTGCAATCGTTCGTGACGGCTTTTTTGGGCTCTTCGTTGCCGGCGCCGCTGTTATTGCTTGCGCTGATACCGTTTATACGGTGGCTGGCAAAAACCAAAGTTTTCAGGCGATTGGGCGAGACGGTGTACGATAAATTCGTACAAAAATCCAAAAAAGTGGACGAAAACGCGTCGGACTTAAAGAAAATGCTGGCGCTGTTCGTGTTCGTGGCGATACCCCTGCCGCTTACGGGCGTATGGACGGGTTGCGCGGTCGCCTCGATAATAGGGCTAAAATATCACAAGGCGCTGGTTTCCGTTCTTGCCGGCAACGCGGTCGCCTGCGGTATATTGACGTTGCTGTGTTCCCTGCTGCCGAATAAAGTCATAGATATAATAATGGTCGCGGTAGCGCTGATCGCGGTCGCAGTGGTCGTAATTCTTCTCGTAAAGGCGTTTTTCGGAAAGAAAAAAGCCAAAGCAAACGAGAACGACGAAAACGCGCAAAACAACGCGTAAAAGCAAAATAACGCGTGAGTAAAAAGAAAATAAGCAAAAAAAGCGAGTAAGTAAAGACGTAAAATAAGCAAAAAAACGTTAGCCTCTCGGCAAACCGGATTTAGCACTTCGTTTGGCGCCAAGCGGGCGAATACGTAAAAATATAAGATGGAGGAGAAACAATGAAATATTTCGGAACGGACGGAATAAGGGGCAAATACGGCGAAAAACTCGACGCCGAGCTTGCGTATAAAACGGGTAAGGCGCTGTGCCAATACTTCGGCGCGGGCGGTTACGTCGTCGGAAGAGATACCAGAGTATCCGGTTCGGCGCTTGAAAAGGCGCTCGTGGAAGGCATAACCGAGATGGGCGGCAACGCCGTACTGCTGGGAATACTGCCCACGCCTGCGGTTGCGCATCTTGCGGTCAGCACGGGCGCGCGGTGCGGAGTAATGATAAGCGCGTCGCACAATCCGCCCGAATACAACGGTATAAAGGTGTTCGACTGCAACGGCATCAAGCTGACGAGCGAGCAGGAAAACAGCATCGAATATTATATCGACAATCCGCCTCTCTACGACGGAGCGAGGGGAACGGAACAAAACTACGTTGCGGCGAGAAAAAAGTATATCGATTTTCTGACGAGCACGGCGGACGCCGATTTTTCCGGGCTGAAGGTGTGGCTGGACTGCGCGTACGGCGCTTCGGCAACCGTGGCAAAACAGGTGTTCGAGTCGTTGGGGGCAACCGTTATGGTGGACAACAGCTCGCTTCGCGGCGAGAAGATAAACAGCGGATGCGGAGCGTTGCACCCCGATTACGTCGCGCGCAGTATGGAAGGAACGGACTGCCGTCTGGGCTTTGCGTTTGACGGCGACGCCGATCGTCTTGCGGTCGTTATGGACGGAGAAGTGGTGGACGGCGACACGGTTTTGTACAACATCAGCAAAAGCATACCGCTTAAAGACAACGTAGTCGTGGGCACGGTGCTCAATAACCTTGCTCTTGAAAAAGCGCTGATGAAGGAGGGCAAAAAGCTGCTCCGCACGCCCGTGGGCGACAAGCATATATGCGATCTTATGTACAGGAGCGGTTACAATCTCGGCGGCGAGCAGTCGGGACATTATATAGTGTATCCGGCGGCAACCACGGGCGACGGAATACTTAGCGCTATTTTTCTGACCAAGGCGCTTTTCCGCGACGGTGAATTGCACCCCGTTGAAAAACTGTCGCTCGTTCCGCAGAAGGCGATAGCCGAGTAT
>JBJFAC010000073.1:0-6425 GCA_051887715.1 Candidatus Neoclostridium sp. | reverse complement strand
ACACGAACTACGCGGCAAAGAACGGCTTGTGCTGTCTGTTGGACAACGGACACTTTCATCCCACCGAGAACGTAGCCGATAAGATTTCCTCCGCGCTTTTATTCTCGGATAAGGTGGCTTTACACGTCACCCGCCCCGTGCGCTGGGACAGCGATCACGTCGTGACCTTCAACGACGACGTTCGCGAAATATGCAAGGAGATAGTTGCCTGCGACGCGCTTAAACGCACGCTGATAGGGCTGGACTATTTCGACGCAAGCATAAACAGAATAGCGGCTTGGGTAATCGGCGCAAGAGCGCTTCAGAAAGCGTTATTAAGCGCTTTGCTCACTCCGCACGCGATGCTGAAAAAAATGCAGGACGAGCGCGATTTCACGCATATGCTTGCACTTAACGAAAGGATAAAGGATCTGCCGTTCGGCGTTGTCTGGGAGCAATATCTGGTGTACACCGATACGCCCGTGGAATGGCAGAAATACGTGGACAAATACGAGCAGGAAGTGCTCTTGCAGAGAGGTTAAAGAGAAGTCGATATGGGAACTAAAAATATATTTAACGGAATAATGGGAAAGAGCGTGTTAAACGCCGATTTTCTGCGCGAATTCTGCAAAACCGCCTCCAATCTGTACAGGCTGGGCTGGGACGAGCGCAACGGCGGCAATATGAGTATGCTGCTGGACGAAGAAGAGGTCGAGAATTACCTCGATACCGACGAATGGAGTCGCGAATACGATATGTCGTTTGCCGCTCCGGAGCTTTCGGGCAAGATTTTTCTGGTGACGGGCACGGGGAAATACTTCAAAAACGTCGAAGCAGATCCCGAAAACAACCTCGGAATAATTAAAATATCCGGAGACGGCAAGCGTGCGTTGCTGCTGTGGGGCTATAAAGACGGCGGACGGTTCACCAGCGAGCTTCCCGCTCACCTTATGACGCACGTAGCCCGTCTAAAGGTCGATCCCGAGCACAGAGTGGTAATACACACTCACCCCACGAATATCATCGCAATGACCTTCGTGCACGAGCTTAGCGATAAAGCGTTCTCGCACACCCTGTGGCAGATGTGCACCGAATGTCTGGTCGTTTTCCCCGAGGGCGTGGGCGTACTCCCCTGGATGCTTTGCGGCAACAACGCGATCGGCGAGGCTACCGCCGCCAAAATGAACGAATACCGCCTTGTCGTCTGGTCACAGCACGGTATTTACGGCGCCGGAAAAACGCTTGACGAAACCTTCGGACTTATCGAAACCGCCGAAAAAGCGGCTGAGATCTATATGCTGATCGGCGACAGAAAAATTAAAAATACCATTACCGACGACAATCTGCGCGAGCTTGCCAAGGGCTTCGGCTTGACGTATAGAGAAGAATTTCTGGATTAAGCTTTTATTTTTTAGCGATAAAGCCAAAACCGTTCGAGGCGATTATAATGCGCGCGGACGGTTTTTTTGTGCTATTACATATTTTTAATTATTAAATTATGTTGCCGTGGCATTAGAATTTTTTATATATTCCCGGTCGTGCCACAGTGAAACACGTTTGAAATCGGCAGGAAAAACCGCGAATTTCAGCATAATTACGGCAAAAAAGCGGTAAAATCGGGAAAAACGCAAAAGTCAATTATAAAATATTATGACGCCGAAACAAAACATTATTTGACATTATGTTTTTTTGTGCTAATATAATAGTGAATTGCCTGAAAAAAAATACTGCTGTTTCGGGCGGCGAAAAAAGTCAAAGAAGGTGAAGGCGTATGTTTGAAACGATCGAAAAATTACAACAGAGTTTATCTCCCGTAGCTCTGATAATAATATCGATTGCGCTTATGCTGTTCGGCGGATTTTTAATGACGAGGGTGACCAAAAAACTGAAACTGCCAAACGTCACCGCCTACATAATCACAGGCATATTGCTTGGACCGTACTGCTTCAGGCTGATACCGAAAACGGTAGTGGACGGGATGGAATTTATATCCGATATCGCGCTTGCGTTCATAGCATTCAACACGGGTGAATTTTTCCGACTTAACGACCTGAAAAAGAACGGCGTAAAAGTATTGATAATCACCGTTATGGAGGCAATGCTGGCGTCGGTTCTGGTGTTCGTGCTCTGCTATTCTATTTTCGGACTTGATTTTACGTTCTCGCTGGTGCTTGCGGCGCTTGCGGCGGCTACGGCTCCGGCTTCCACTGTTATGACCATACGGCAGACGGGAGCAAAGGGAGATTTCGTAAACACGCTGTTGCAGGTCGTGGCTCTGGACGACCTCGTGGGCTTGATAGCGTACAGCGCGGCTATTTCCGTAGCCGTTGCGGCTCAGACCGGTGCCGGCGTCGGCTTTCTCGGCGTAATTAAGCCGCTGCTTATCAATCTTGCGGTAATGGCGCTGGGAGGCGTGTTCGGATTTATGATGAAATGGCTGATGCCGAAAAAGCGCTCGACGGACAACAGGCTTATAATAAGCGTGGCGCTGCTGTTGGCTTTTTGCGGAATATGCGCGGTAATGGATATTTCGCCGCTGCTCGGCTGTATGTCTATGGGAATGGTTTATATCAACGTGACGGGCGACGACAAGCTGTTCAAGCAGCTGAATTATTTCAGTCCGCCGATATTGCTGTTGTTTTTCGTGCGCAGCGGACTTAACTTCGACCTCGGAGCGCTGTTCGGAGCGTCCTCGATGGGCAGCGTACCGCTCATAGTAGTGGGAGTCGGATATTTTCTCGTGCGTATCGTCGGAAAATATTTCGGATCGTTTTTCGGCTGTATGATAGTTAAAAAGCCCCCGTCCGTCCGCAACTATCTCGGTCTTGCGCTGATACCGCAGGCGGGAGTGGCGATAGGACTTGCCGCGCTCGGAGCGAGGACGATAGGCGGAGAGGCGGGCAACGCGCTGAACACGATAATACTCGCGTCCAGCGTGCTGTACGAGCTGATAGGACCGGCAATGGCAAAGCTTTCGCTGTATTTGTCCAAATCGTACGGTTCGCTCGAACAAACGGTGCCCGTCGAGGAGCAAAATGCCGACGGAACCAAAAAAACGGCTTGCGATATGCTCATCGAACGAATAAACAAGATACAGCTGGAACTGCGCGAGCAGTCCGCGGCTCTCCCGGAAGACGAACAGGCGTTCCTCGACGCCGCGATGGAGCAGTACGAGCCTATGCAGGTTTCTCAACCGAGAACGCGCGGCAGAACGCGAGGTAGATTTTAATAAACTATAGGAGGAAAAACCCGTGCTATCTTTATATTTATGCGAGGCGACCGTCGCAATAGCCGATCCGATTGCAGACCTGCTTGGAGCGTGGTCGAAGGAAATAAACGCCTGGAGCGCGCTTTTCCGCGTGCTGTTATCGGTTTTATTGTCGGCGATAATCGGTTGCGAGCGTTCCAGCAAGCGCCACGCCGCGGGATTCAGAACCTTTATACTTGTTTCGCTTACCGCTACGGTGGCTATGATGCTGGACGTGTACTCGGCGGCGCTTACGGGAAAGGGCGTATATCTCGTGTCCGCCGCGTCGGTGGTTGCGATAGCGATACTCAGTGCCAACTCGATATTGTTCAGTTCCAGAAGTCAGATAAAGGGGCTTACGACCTCCGTCGGGCTCTGGACGTGCGGACTTTTGGGCTTGGCTGTCGGCGCCGGCTTATACACCGTGACCGCTATCGTATTCGTCGCGATACTGTGCTGTTTGTCGCTTTTCCCGACGATAGAAAAGTATCTGAAAAACCGATCAAACCACTTCGAGGTGCATCTTGAACTGAAAAACGCCAAATATTTGCAGGATTTCGTCACCACTATCCGAAAACTCGGAATGCGTATCGACGATATCGAATGTAACCCGGCGTACGCAAATTCGGGGCTCAGCGTGTACTCGGTGTCGATTACCGTAAGCAGCGAGGAGCTTAAAAAATACAAATCTCACGAAGAAATTATTAAAGCGCTGTCCACGCTGGAATACGTCTCTCACATAGAGGAGATGAGCTGAATACTTGCTTTTGTGCGGCGCTTTTAGTTGACAAACGGCTGTTTTTAGGGTATAATGAATAAAACTAAGGCTTTGCTTATCTGAATACTACGAGGAAAAAATGAAAAAACTACTTGCTTTCGATCTTGACGGAACACTCACGCAACACAAAACGCCTATAGGTGACGAAAACCGTGAAATGCTTGTAAAGCTTTCCGAAAAATACAAGCTTATTATGCTTGGCGCGGGCGCGTGCGAAAGAGTTTACGAACAGCTGCGTAAACTGCCCATTGAAATAGTGGGCAGCTACGGTATGCAGCAGTCGCGGATAGTCGACGGCAAGTTTTGTCTTATAAGGAACGAAAAATACGACGTCGACCGTGACTTTTTTGAAAAAAGCGTCGCGTTTCTTCGCGATAAGTTCGGACTGAACGACTACTTTGGCGACAGCGTTGAATATCACGCTTCCGGGCTGGTCACTTTTCCCATATTGGGAACTAAAGCTCCGCTGGAAAAAAAGCTTGCCTACGATCCCGACAGGAGCAAAAGGCGCGCAATGTTTCCGTTGGTAAAAAGCGTACTCGACGGCTACAACGTGTTTATCGGCGGCTCGTCGTCCTTTGATATAACGCGCGGAGAATACAATAAATTCTACGCGCTCAGCCGTTATTGCAAGGAAAACGGCTATTCGACGGACGAAGCGCTGATGATCGGCGACGATTTCGGCGAGGGCGGCAACGATTCGGCAGTGAAAAACGGCGGCATCGATTGCATTGAAATAGACGATTACCGCAATTTTCCGCTTAAAACGGCGTTCTTGCTCGATTAGGGCGACCGCGCGGCAAAAGACAGACGGAAAAAGAGCAACTAAACAGAGAGGGAAAAAGTGGAAGTACAGAATTTGTTCAAACGGTACGAAATAAAGTACCTTTTGGGCGAGAAAGAATACCAAGCGGTGATGAAAGCGTTCCCGGGCAGAATGGTGGACGACGAATACGGAAAGACCGACGTTTGCAGTCTGTATTTCGACACGCCCGACGCCAGAATAATACGCCGCTCGCTTGAAAAGCCCAAGTATAAAGAAAAACTAAGGCTCAGAAGTTACGGAACGGTGGACGAAAACGGCACGGTATTTCTGGAACTGAAAAAGAAATACGATTCCGTCGTGTACAAGCGCCGCGAGAAAATGACGCTCGCGGGCGCGCTCGAATTTATCAAAAATCCCGATAATCATTCGCAAATATCCTCGGAAATAGCCTATTTTCTTTGGTTTTATCCCGAAGTGGCAGTCAGAATGTTCATCGGTTGCAAGCGGCAGGCGTATTACGGAGCCGACGACCGCGACCTTAGAATCACCTTCGACGCCGACATTGTGTGGCGCGACTACGATCTCGATCTGACGAAAGGGCTGTACGGCAATCCGATCACTCAGAAGAATCAGTACTTAATGGAGATAAAGACGGCGGGAGCAATGCCGCTCTGGTTGGCTTCCACGCTGTCGGAGAACGGAATATACCCTACTTCTTTCTCAAAATACGGCAGAGCGTACGAAACTTTGCTGAGTAATATAAAAATCGGAGAGGTGGAAAATGTTGTCTAAGATGTTCGACAGTATTCTCGGCGGAGAAAACCAGGTTACCATATCGGTGTGGAATTTTTTGATATGCGTGGGCGTGGCGCTCGTGCTGGGCGTTTTGTACTATTTTGCGTACTCGATAAAAAACCGCACCAGCAGCAGCTTCAAGACTTCGCTGATATATTTGCCGCCCGTCGTGTGCGTAGTAATAATGATGGTCAGCGGCAACATAGGAATAGGCGTCGCCATTGCCGGAGCGTTCTCGCTGGTCAGATTCCGTTCGGCGCAGGGCTCGGCAAAGGAGATAAGCGTAATTTTTATGGCTATGTGTTCGGGACTTATAGCCGGAGTCGGTTATATAGCGTATGCGGTGCTGTTTACTCTGCTTATGTGCGCGATAATCGTTTGTATGAATATCGTATTTGAAAGAAAAGAGCAGAAAAGCCGCCGCAAAACGCTGAAAATAACCATTCCCGAAGACCTCGACTACACGGAGGTTTTTTCCGATATATTTTCACGCTACACCGAGGAGCACCGCTTAACGCAGGTTAAAACCACGAATATGGGCAGCCTTTATAAACTGACGTACGATATTACGCTCAGAAAAGACGTAACCGAAAAACAGTTTATGGACGAGCTGCGCGTGCGTAACGGCAACCTCGAAATAATGATTTTACGGGAGGAATTGAAATATGACTTGTAATAAATGGATTAAAATTGCAGTAGCTTTGATGCTTTCCGTTTGCTTGTCGGCTTCAGCGTTTGCTTTTTCCGCTTGCTCCGAAGACAATAAATTGCCCGACAATCCTTCGAGCGGAACTACCGATCCCGGAGAAGATCCCGGAGAAGATCCCGGCGAAGATCCCGGCGAAGATCCGGGCGAAGAT
>JBJFAC010000072.1:0-6433 GCA_051887715.1 Candidatus Neoclostridium sp. | reverse complement strand
AGCAAGGTTGCAAGCGATAAAAACGCGATAGGTTACGTTTCGCTGGGCTCGGTAAACGATACGGTCAAGGTAGTTAAGGTAAACGGCGTTGCGCCCTCCGACAAGACCGTTCTGGACGGAACGTACGCAATACAAAGACCGTTCGTAATAATGACCAATTCGAGCGTAACGCTCAGCGATATTACCGCGGACTTTCTTAAATACCTCAAGAGCGACAACTGCAAGACCTTCGCCGATCAGGCGGGCTGTATCTTCCTTGACGATTCCGCAAAAAGAGCAAACGAAGGCGAGCCTGCCGTTCCGGTGGAAAAGTACGAAGTGCTTTCAAGTTTGCCTCAGGGCGGAAAAATCACTGTAAACGGCTCTACGTCTATGGAAAAGTTCATCAAAAAGGCGATGAGCGGTTACGCAAGTCTTTACGGCAGAACCGCCGACGAGCTGTTCACGCTCGATCTTCAGGGCTCTTCGGTGGGAGTAGCCGCCGCTAAAAACGATAAAAACGGCAACGTGATCGGACTGTCCTCGGCAAGCGTAAAGGAGGCGGGAATAAACAGCTTCAACGTGTGCCTCGACGCGGTTGCGGTAATAGTCAACAACGACAACGCGAAGATAAACGATCTGACCATCAATCAGTTGTACGATATTTTCAGCGGAAAAATAACCAAGTTTAGCGAGATCGCGGGTTAATATGATCGGTCTCAAAACAGTTAAAATAAAAGAAAAAACGGGACGCGCTATGTTTTTCACGGCGGCGGCAGTGTGCGCACTTGCTGCCGTCGCGATATTTGCGTTTATGTTCGTAAAAAGCTTGCCGGCGTTGAACAAAATAGGCTTTTTCGATTTTATATTCGGGCAGGAATGGTCGCCCGACAGACTGGACGAGTACGAAAGTCAAACGCTTTCCGGCTCGTACGGCATATTCAAAATGATAGTCGGAACGCTTGCCGCAACGGCGGGCGCTCTCCTGATAGGCGGTACTACCGGGTATTTCACCGCGGTATTTCTGGCGTTTTACTGCCCGAAAAAGATGAAAAAGCCGTTTTCGGCGATGGTTGATCTGCTTGCAGGCATACCGTCCGTAGTGTACGGCTTTTTCGGAATAACCTTTTTGTTGCCTCTTTTGTCAAACGTCGCGCCCAATAACGGAAGCGGACTGCTGGCGACAAGCATAATTCTCGGAATTATGATAATGCCGTCCGTGGTGTCGCTTGCAAAAACCAGCCTGGAGGCAGTGCCGCGCGATTACTATTCCGGTTCTCTCGCGCTAGGCTCAAGCCATTCGGAAGCGGTGTTCGGAACGGTTACCCGGGCGGCTCGATCGGGAATAGCCGCGGCGCTCGTGCTGGGAGTGGGACGCGCGCTGGGCGAAACGATGGCGGTGGTAATGGTGGCGGGCAATTCGGTTGCCTTTCCCGATTCGCTGTTTAACAGCTTTCGCGTGATGACTGCGAACATAGTAATGGAAATGGGTTACGCCGGCGAGGTGCAACAGGGTGCGCTCGTGGCTACGGGAGTGGTTTTGCTGGCGTTCGTGCTGATTGTAAATCTCGTTTTCGGCGCTATCTCCAAAAAAGCCGTAGCAAGCGAGGCGAAAGGCACGGGACTGCTATCGCGCATTTTCAAAAAACGCAAGGAGAAAAAGCCCAGCGCCGCGATAGTCGGATTGCGCGACTTTTTTTCCGCCGTCAGGTACAAGATTTCCACGCCCACGATAGGAGCGGTGTGTTCGGTGTGCGCAGGCGTCGTTTCGGGAGCGGCTCTTCTGCTCGTGGTAGGCTTTATTCTCATAAAGGGCATACCTCCGCTTATCGCAAAACCCGACCTGCTATTCGGGAAATACGAGTTCGACAGCGAAAAAATAACCATATTGCCTTCGCTGGTGGCGACCTTGATGACCGTATTTTTAAGCCTCGTAATAGCCGTGCCGATAGGCGTTTGCACGGCGGTGTTTATGAACGAATACGCCCGTAAAAATTCATGGGCGGTAAAGCTGGTGCGCGGCGCGATAGACCTTCTCAACGGCGTGCCTTCGATAGTGTACGGACTTTTCGGAATGATAACCTTCGTCGCTATGCTGGGCGGAACCAGCTCGATACTTGCCGGCTCGCTGACCGTCAGTCTTATGCTCCTGCCGCCCATCGTGCGATCGACCGAGGAAAGCCTTAAATCCGTGCCGGAGGGACTGCGCGAGGGCAGCTACGCATTGGGAGCGGGAAAGCTGCGCACCGTTTTCAAAATAGTCCTGCCGTCGGCTTTGCCGGGGATCACGCAGGCGATAATTCTCAGTATGGGCAGGGTAATTTCGGAATCCGCTCCGTTCATTTATACGGCGGGATCGGTAATATCCGCAATGCCCGGAGGATACATGGACAGCAACGCCACGCTTGCCGTCGCGCTTTACAGGCTGTCCGGAGAGGGCTGGTACGTCGCGGAGGCGTACGCCACGGCGGTAGTTCTGATAGTGCTGGCGCTCGGACTTAATCTGGCGGCGTCGCTTATATCGGGCAGACTTAATAAAAAATTGCAAGGAACCAAGTAAATGAAAAAGATAAAAAACGACGATATTTTCGGCGGCAACGTGTCCGTGGAAAACGCGAACGTGTGGTACGGCGATTTTCAAGCGATAAAAAACGTCGGCATAGAAGTGCCGGAAAAGCAGGTGACCGCGTTTATCGGACCTTCGGGCTGCGGTAAATCCACTTTTCTCAAATGTCTCAACCGTATGAACGATCTGGTGGAGGGCTGTAAAATCACGGGTAAGTTTCTGATAGGAAATGCTGACGTCTACGGAAAAACAGACGTTAACGCGCTGAGAAAAAACGTGGGAATGGTTTTCCAGAAGCCCAACCCGTTCCCGATGAGCGTTTACGACAACGTAGCGTACGGACCGCGCGTTTTCGGCGTGAGAAAGCGCTCGGATCTGGACGAAATAGTGGAAAAGTCGCTCCGTCAGGCGGCTATGTGGGACGAACTTAAAGACAGACTGAACAAGTCCGCTCTGGGCTTGTCCGGAGGACAGCAGCAGCGGCTTTGCATAGCGCGTTCGCTGGCGGCTGAACCCAAGGTGCTTTTGATGGACGAGCCGACCAGCGCCTTGGATCCCGTTTCCACGGGTAAAATCGAGGAGCTTATCGAACAGCTGAAAGAACGCGTAACTTTGATAATAGTCACTCACAATATGCAACAGGCGGCGAGAATAGCCGATAAAACGGCTTTTTTCCTGCTGGGAGAGCTTATCGAGTACGGCGATACCATCGATATATTCTCTTCTCCGCGCGACGAACGCACGGAAAGATACATAACCGGAAGATTCGGTTGATTTTATTTAAAAAAAACGATATAATTAAGGAGTGAAAACAGATGTCGATAAGAAAGTTATTCGAAGAAGAACTGTCCGCTCTTAAGGTCGAGCTCGTTCAGATGTGCCGTCTTACCGAGCAGATGATCGAAAATGCGATAACCGCGCTTAAAAACCGCGATCGTGAGCTGGGCAAAAGCATAGGGCTTGCCGATAAGCGCGTGGACGAATACGAAGCGGATATCGAAAAGCGCTGTATGCGCATTCTGTTACAGCAGCAACCCGTCGCGAGGGATTTTCGCGAGGTTTCCACCGCTCTTAAAATGATAACCGATATCGAGCGCTTCGGCGATCAGGCAAGCGACATCGGCGACATCGTAAGCACTATGCCGGGCGACGGCCACGTCAAAAACCCGGACAACGTGATAGCGATGGGAAACCTTGCCGTAAAAATGGCGCACGAAAGCGTTAAATCGTTTATAAGCGACGACGAGGCGCTTGCCGACGAGGTGATACGGTCGGACGATCGTATGGACGAGCTGTTTCTGGACGTTAAAAACGAATTGATAGAGCTGATCAAAGAGGACGGCGCAAACGGCGATCAGGCTATCGAGCTTATGATGGTGGCGAAATATCTGGAACGGATAGGCGATCACGCCGTCAACGTCGCCGAATGGACTAAATACAACGAAACGGGAGTGCACGAAAAATTCTGATGAAAGAGCTCATTTACGTCGTGGAAGACGACGAAGGAATGCAGGAAGTATACGAAGGCGCGTTCGAGGAAAACTACGTAACGCAAATTTTCGATAACGGCGAGGACTTTTTTGCGGCTTTTAACGTGAAAAAGCCCGATCTTATAATTCTTGACATTATGTTGCCGGGCGCGGACGGTTTTACCATTCTCGGCAGGATACGCGAGACGGACGAAAGAGTGCCGGTGATCTGCGTCAGCGCGAAGTCGGACGAGATAAGCTTCGTCAAGGGGCTCAATAAGGGCGCGGACGATTATATGGCAAAACCGTTTTCCGTTCTGGAGCTTCTGGCAAGGGTAAAAACCAATTTGCGCCGCTCGAAGCTGTATATAACCAGCGCGAACGGCTTCGTCGTGGATAACAACGTCTACAAGATCTTCTATAACGACGTGGATTTAGGACTCACGGTCAAAGAATTTCAGCTGTTAAAGACGCTGATAGGAAAAGCCGGGATAACGGTGACGAGGGAGCAGCTGTTCCGCGAGGTATGGGGCGAAGAATTTATGGGCGAGACGAGAACGCTTGATATGCACGTCGCCGCAGTGCGCGAAAAAATAAAACAGGCAGGAGGAAAAGACTGTATCGTAACCGTGCGCTCCGTCGGATACCGTTTTGAAAGCAAATGAAAAAGAGAATTTTCCGGCAGATTTTTCTGCTTACCTTCGCGTGTATCGCAATTCTGTTCGCATACGGGCTTATCGCGGTCACGACCAACTCGAAAATGATAGTGAAGGAGCGGTTGATAGACGAAACCAAGCTTGCCTGCTCGCTCGTCCGTTCCGAGGAAGATTTCGGCGGCTTTTCCGAGTACTACAACAGCAAGTCTTTGCGCGTTACCGTCATAGACCTCGAGGGCAACGTGCTTTTTGAAAGCGACACGAACGCCGTTCCGGAAAGCCACATAGATCGCGAGGAAATCAGAAACGCGATAAAAAACACGCCGCAGGCGGTGGAACGCTATTCCGAAACGCTGGGCTGTAAAATGACTTATTACGCTATGAAAACCGAGCTGGACGACGGCTCGAAGGTAATAATTCGCATGGCGGTAAAAAGCAGCGATATAAACGGATACGTCGGCATAACGGTGCCCGTTTTCCTCGTCGTGATATGCCTGTCGTTATTGTTCTCGTTCTTCTTTTCCGGACTTATTTCCGAAAAGATCACGAGCAAGATCGACGACGTGGGAAAAAGTCTTAAAAGCCTGAACGCGGGCAACTACGCGCCCATTAAAACCAACTCGAAGGAGCCCGAGCTGTATTCGGTGCTTAACGAGATAAACGAGCTTAACGAAAGCACGCACAGGTACGTCCAAAAGGAGATCGAACAGCGCAACAAGCTGAACGCCGTTCTGGAAAACGTTTCGCAGGGCATAATAGCCGTGGATAACGACGGAAAAATAATTTTCGCCAACAAGAGCGCGACCGGTATTTTCGGTTATAAGGGCGACGCGGCGGGAGAGGACGTATTGTGCCTTATCGACGACAAGGCGATATACGACGCTGTCGAGGCTTGCGCCGAAAGCGGAGGCGCGTTCGAGCACGCGTACAAAGGCAGACAGCTGTCTGTGGCGGTCAACAGCGCCGACGGAATAAACCCGGACGATCGGCCCTGCTCGATAATAGTCGTCACGGACGTTACGACGGAAAAGGAAATAGCAAAGCAAAAGAGCGACTTTTTTGCCAACGCTTCGCACGAGCTGAAAACGCCCGTCGCGGTAATGCAGGGCTTGTCCGAGCTGCTGCTTGCAAAGGATCTGGACGACGGCTCGAAAAAACAGGTGGAGCGCATACACAAGGAGAGCGTGCGTCTCGCCTCGCTCATTTCGGATATGTTAAAGCTCAGCAAGCTGGAAAACGGCGAAAAATCGGACGAGGTGCAGTCGGAAGTGGAACTTGGCGCGCTCGTCGGCGAAGCGCTTTGCGAGCTTGCTCCGAAAATGGAGGAAAAAGAGGTTACGGCAAGCGTGTCGGGCAAGGGAACGGTGATAGGCGACGGCAAAAAACTGTACGAGCTGGTGGAAAACCTGCTAAGCAACGCGGTAAGCTACAATAAACAAAACGGAAAAATAGAAGTTACCGTCTCCGAGGATGAAAACTGCGTACGGCTTACGGTCGCGGATACGGGCATCGGCATTGAAAAAGAAAACATTCCCAGACTATGCGAAAGATTCTATCGTGTGGATAAGTCCCGCTCCAAAAAAACCGGCGGCACCGGACTCGGACTCGCGATAGTCAAGCATATCTGCGCCCTGCACGACGCAACGCTGGATATAGACAGCGATCCCGGCGTCGGAACTACCGTAAACGTGATTTTTCACAAGCAAAAAGGTCAAAATTAAACAGCCGATCGGATAATTTTTAACCAAAAACGACGAATCGTT
>JBJFAC010000071.1:0-6475 GCA_051887715.1 Candidatus Neoclostridium sp. | reverse complement strand
AGCCCGAACGTTGAAAAACTGACGGGCGTCACGTCGGAAGAGGTCAAAGCGGACGTCGGCGCGCTGGCAAGGACGGGCAAAGAATACAATTCTTCCGAAACCGAGAGCATCGTCCGGGAAATGCGCGCGTTAAAGCCCGGCGAACAGAGCGAACGGGATATGGAGTTTATCCACAAAAAAACCAAAGAGCCGATATGGTTCCGCATAGTCGTGTTGTGCAGCGAGATTATGGGCAGGAACAAGTACATCGTCGTTATGTCCGACCGCACGCGCGATAAGGCGGTGAACAACGCTCTTGCGGAAGCGGTAGCGGCGGCTCAGAGCGCAAACCGGGCAAAGAGCGCGTTTCTAAGCAATATGTCGCACGACATACGAACGCCGATGAACGCGATAATAGGCTTTGCCACGCTGGCGGCGGCAGATCCTGCCAACGCGGAAAAGGTGAAGGATTATCTTTCCAAAATACTTTCGTCCGGCAACCATCTTCTGACGCTGATAAACGACATTCTGGATATGAGCAGGATAGAGAGCGGAAAGATCTGTCTGGACGAGACCGAAGTAAACCTTTCGGACGTGTTCCACGAGATAAAATCCATAATAGAAGGGCAGGTCGGCGCAAAACGGCTTAATCTGGTAATGGACGTTATGGACGTAGCCGACGAAAACGTATATTGCGACAAGCTGCGCTTAAAGCAGGCGCTGTTGAATCTGTTGTCCAACGCGGTCAAGTTCACGCCGTCCGGAGGCACGGTAACGGTAAGCATAGTCCAGCGGTTGGGCGCGCCCGAGGGAACGGGCAACTACGAAATAACGGTAAAGGACACCGGCATCGGAATGAGTCCGCAGTTCGTGCGGAAGATATTCGAGCCGTTCGAGCGCGAGCGCACCGCGGAAGTCAATCAGACGCAGGGCACGGGGCTGGGAATGTCCATTACCAAGAGCATAATAGATATGATGGGCGGCACGATAGAGGTGCATTCCGAGAAAGGCAGGGGCACGGAATTTATCGTCCGACTGACGTTAAAGCTGGGTGCGGGCAGATCGGAAAAGATCGCGCAGCTGGAGGGCGTGAAGGCGCTCGTGGCAAGCGACGATTTCTCCACCTGCGACAGCGTTATGAAGATGCTGATGCGAATGGGAATGCGGTCGGAATGGACGCTTTCGGGCAAGGAGGCGATCCTCCGCGCAAAGCAGTCAAAGGAGATAGGCGACGCGTTCCGCGTGTACATAATAGACGGACAGCTGCCCGATATGAGCGGTGTTGCGACGGCGAAAAAGATACGCGCGATAGACGACGGTATGCCGGTAATAATAATGACGGCTTACGATCGGCTGGAGATCGAGGACGAAGCGCTGTCCGCCGGCGTAAACGCGCTGTGCTCCAAGCCGATGTTCACGTCCGATCTGTACGATTCGTTGCTCTGCGCGCTGGGGCTGGGAAAGGAAAAAGCGGCAACGCTAACGCAGCTTAACGCGGAAAACTGCAATTTCGAGGGCAAAAGAGCGCTGCTCGTGGACGACAACGCGTTAAACCGCGAAATAGCCGTGGAAATTCTGCAAAGCTACGGCCTTACCGTGGAAACGGCGGAAAACGGAAAGCAGGCGGTGGAAATGCAGGCTCAGGCCGCCGCGGGATATTACGACGTTATTCTCACCGACGTGCAGATGCCGGTAATGGACGGATGCGCGGCGACCAAGGCGATACGCGCTTTGGATGATAAGGCAAAGGCGAGCGTGCCGATAATCGCGATGACGGCGAACGCGTTCGACGAGGACAAGCAGGAGGCTTTTGAAAGCGGAATGAACGATTTCGTTTCCAAGCCCATCGACGTGGCCGAGCTTATTAACGTATTGAAGCGGCACGTAGGCGAATAGAAAAATAAATCCGGAGGGAGAGACTATGGATATAAGACAATGTTACGAAAAACTGGGCGGAGACTATTCCGACGTGAGGAAAAGACTGCCGCTTGAGAAGATGGTGGAGCGGTTTATCGCTCTGTTTCTGGACGACAAGAGCTTTGAAGCGCTGAAAGGCGGCGTCGAGGCAGGCGACCGCGCGGCGGCGTTTTCCGCGGCGCACACGCTGAAGGGCGTCAGCGGAAACGTGGGCTTTACGGCTTTATACGAAGCGTCGTCGGCGCTTACCGAGGCGCTCAGAAAGCCGGGCGAGGGCGTAAGCGAAAGCGAAAAGAGTCTTTTTGAAGAAGTGGAAAAGAGATACGCGGTCACCGAGAGCGCGATCCGCGAATATTTCGCAGATAAAAACTGACGCTTTCGCCGTTTTTAAGCGCCGTTCGCGGGCGGCTATCGCAGAAAAAGGCGCGTTAAAGACGAGAAATCAATTAAAAAGGCAAACGGAAGCGGCGGCTTTATTGCCGTCGAAGGGGACTAAAAAGCAAAAATGCAGTTAAAAAAGAACATATTGATCGTAGACGACAATTTGCTCAACCGCGAGATGCTGGTTGAGATACTGAAAGAGAAATACGACTTATCGCAGGCGGAGAACGGACGGGAAGCGCTGGACTTTTTACGCAGAAAAGAGGTAGACGTCGATCTTATTCTGCTTGACGTACAGATGCCCGTTATGGACGGACACGCTTTTCTCGACGCGATCAAAGCGGACGCGGAGCTGTCCATTATTCCCGTAATAGTAATGACGCAGGGCAACAGCGAAGAGGACGAAATAGCCGCGCTTATGCACGGAGCGTCCGACTTCGTCCCCAAGCCCTACCGTCCGCAGATAATCTATCACCGCATCGAATCGTTGTTAAAGCTAAAAGAGACCGCGGCGACGGCGAATATGCTGCGTTACGATCGGCTTACGGGCATTTATAACAACGACTATTTCTTCAAGAAGGCGCACGAACGGCTTTTGGAGGATCCGGACGCCGACTATACGATAGTGTGCGCCAACGTGGAGAATTTCAGCCTTTACAACATCGTTTACGGAGTCGAAGAGGGCGACAATCTGCTGAAAGAAATAGCGCAGGTGATCGGCAAAATAATAGGGCCCGACGGAGTGTACGGAAGGCTGGGCTCGGACAAGTTCGCGTGTCTGCAAAGGACCTCGAAGGAGCTGGAGGACAGAAAGTTTATCGACAAGCCGGACCTGAGTCTTAACGCCGACGGCAGAAAAGTAGTTATGCGCTGGGGAATATACAACGTTACCGACAGAAATCTGTCCGTGGCGAAGATGTGCGATTCGGCGCTGCTTGCCGCCGCGAGCATAAAGGGCAAGTACAACCGCCACTACGCCGTGTACGACGACGTAATGCGCGGAAAACTGCTCCGCGAAAAGAACATAACCGATTCTATGGCGACCGCGCTCGAGAAAAAGCAGTTCACGGTGTATCTTCAGCCCAAATTCAGCTTGAACGAGAACAAAATTGCCGGAGCGGAAGCGCTGGTGCGCTGGATTCACCCGAAATGGGGAACGGTCAGCCCAGCCGAATTTATTCCGGTATTCGAGAAGAACGGCTTTATCTGGAAGCTGGACAGATACGTCTGGGAAGAAGTGTGCGCGTTTCTTGCCGACTGGCGCAAAAAGGGCTATCCGCTTTTGCCGGTATCGGTCAACGTGTCGCGCGTGGACCTGTACCGCGGCGATCCGGCGGAATACCTGTGCGGATTGACCGAAAAGTACGGCGTAGATCCGTCGCTGCTGCACCTGGAGATCACCGAAAGCGCGTATTCGTCCGATCAGGAGCGCATAATCGAAACGATAAAGAAACTGCGCGCCGCCGGTTTCGTCATCGAAATGGACGATTTCGGCAGCGGCTATTCGTCGCTGAATATGCTCAGCTCTATGAAAATAGACGTTTTGAAGCTGGACATTAACTTCGTGCGCAACGAGACCGAGAAAATGCTGAATAGCAGTATTTTAAGCGACGTGATAAATATGGCGCACAGACTGCGGCTGGAGGTGGTTGCGGAGGGCGTGGAAACGCGCGCTCAGAAGCAAAGACTGCAGGTGGTCGGGTGCGATATAATACAAGGCTATTTCTTTGCAAAGCCCATGCCGCGCCCCGACTACGAAAAACTGCTTTCGGAGCAGTCCGGCGAGCCGAAAAAGGAGCGGCAGGAGGAGCGGAAAGGGCTGTTCTACCGCGTATTGGTGGCGGAAGAAAACCGTGAATACGCCAAAATACTTTGCCGCGCGTTTGAAAACGAGTTCAAAGTGGTCGAGGTAAGCGACGCGGACTCGGCGATAAAGGAACTGAAAAAGCTGGGTTGCGGCGTGGACGCGGCGGTACTCAGCGCAAGCCTGCCGGGCGGCGGAGCCAAAGCGGTAATGGAATTTATGCGCACCGACGCCGAATGTCGCGAAATACCCGTGCTTGCGGCTATTTCCTACGCCGACAGGCAGAAGGAAAACGACGCGGCTATGTACGCGGACGATTTTCTGTGCAAAAATCATCCCACGGGGGACGTGCTTAAGCGCGTTCGACACCTTGTCGAGATGTCGGAGCTGTACAGGCGTTTCAGCGCGTTGCACAAAGAGGCGTTCAGCGATCCGCTGACGGGCGTATTGAACAGGCGCGGCTTCCGCGAGGCGTTCAAGTCGCTGGAGGAGGACGGCAGACCGTTTGCGTTCTGTCTGTTCGATCTGGACGATCTGAAAAAGATAAACGACACGCACGGACACGTCGTGGGCGACAGGATGATCATATCGTTTGCGGACGTAGCAAGGCGCAGCGTGCGCAAGGGCGACCTCGTTTGTCGTTACGGCGGCGACGAGTTCGTGCTGATAATGAAAAACACCGCCGACGAAAGAAAAGCCGAAAGAAAGATAAGCGACGTTTGCGTTGCCGTATCCAAGCAATTCGGCAAAGAGGGAATAAATTCCTCGTGCTCGTGCGGAATTCTGATGTGCGCCAACGACGGAACGCCGGTTACGGACCTGCTCGATAAGGCGGACGAAGCGCTGTACAAGGCAAAGAAAGAGAAAAAAGGCGGCTGTTTCGTCTGGAAGGAAAACGCGGAGGAGTAAACGCTTTACGGCGGTGGAAGCACTTATAAACCGCAATAAAAAAGAAAGAACGGATAAAAATCGGAAATAAGATAAAACGTCGCAATGCGTCGAAAAACGTCGCGAAATTGTCGCGAATGTTATAAAAAGGCAAAAAAGGGGCAAACAGCGCCGTTTTGCGCTGAAAAAGCAGTAGATTTTTTGTAAATTTTGACGAAAAAATGCAAAAAAATGCGCAAAAAAAGTTGACATACACCCTTGCCCATGTTATAATATATACGCAGTGAACTGAATTACTTGGCAAAACCGTCGTGAGGCGGTGACGCAAAGCCATCGGGACTTGTAAAGCTCGCAAATGCGAAAAGTCAGCCGGGTTGCAACTTTGTACGCAGATACGTTTAGTATGCTGGTAAGGTGCAACGCGGTTTTTTATTTTTCGAAAGCGAGTGCGCTACGGCAACGGGGCGATTCGGCGGCGGCAAATTGTGAAAGCGGAAGTAAAACGGTGAAAGCCGTTTTCGCGCGTGAAAAAGCAAACGGAGCGGCGTATGCAAGGCGAGAGCATTTACCAACAGAAACTGAATATTTTTGCTCGGCGCACGGCAAACAGCGGAATAGAGCCCATCGAAACGACGTTAACGCCCGTATTCGACGCGGACTTCGGCGAAGCGATTGCCTACCGCATGGAGTTGAAAATAAACAGTCTGGTTTCCGGTGTGTACTCCTCAAAAGAGTATCTTTCCCCGTCGCTGGACGAAAAGCTTGCTGTGCGATACGCGCTTCGGTCCGTTCAAAAGGCGACTGTGGCGCAAGCGGAGCTTGCAAAAAGCGGCTTGCCGTGCTCGGTTCTGTTCGTGCGTTGTCCCGTGGCGCTTATCTACGCGGACGGCGTGGGAGAGCTGCTTGCCTCGTTTTTAGACAAGCTCGGCTCGCAAAGCGATTACGACCTGCTTGAAGCGGCGTCGAAAATCTGCCTGGAGTTCGACGGCTCGCTGACGGACGCGGACGGCGGAACGCTTGAAAGGGCGCTTGCCGAGATACGCGCACTGCAAATCAAAACGGCGGTAGACGGCTTGGGCGGCGAGGGCTTTGCCCTTGAAAAGCTGATAAGCGCCTGCCCCGACTATGCGTTCACATCCGCGCGGCTCAACGCGCTGACGGAGGACGTGCAAAAGAAAAGCGCGCTTGCGCCGGTGGTCAACCTCGTGTCCAACCTCGGCGGAAGAGTGATAGCGGACGGGATCGGGAACGACGATCAACTGCGAGAGTACCGTTCGCGCGGAGTATTCGGCTTTATTCCGGCAAAAAGCTACGTCGGCAGGTTCGGCGTCAGCGGCGAGGCGAAAACGCTCGGCTCGGTGATAAGCCTTTCGAAAGCGGAATACGGCGGTGAACGTCAATGACGGACGAAAAGAAAACCGCAGCCGCACTGTCGCGGGACGCAAGCAAGATAAAGCGCGTCAACCGGTATCGCAAAACGATACCCGCGCTGCTGGCGGTTCTGGC
>JBJFAC010000070.1:0-1506 GCA_051887715.1 Candidatus Neoclostridium sp. | reverse complement strand
AAAGTTTCTGGACGATTTATCGCTGGGCTTGCAAACGTTGGACGACGAGGCGCAGAAAATCGATATCGACGCTTATAAAAAAAGAGCCGATAACCTGAAATAAAAAAGAGCGGCGCTCAAAAAGCAAACGCCGCCCGCGGTAAAAGCGAAATCACTTGAACATTTTTGCAAGGTTTGCCACCAGTTGCTTAATGTCGGTATTGGTCGTGTTGATACAAATGTCGTAGTTTTCGCGAGCACCCCATTTGTTCCCGGTAAAATAGCAATAGAATTTCGCGCGGTCCTTATCGATCGTTTTGATTTGTTTTTCGATTTGCTTATCGCTCAGACTTTCGGATTCGGGACTTCTCTGCTTGCAACGCGCAACGCGGCTTTGCATATCGGCGTAAACGAAAATGCGGTACGGTTTTTTCTCGCGCAGAATATAATCGGCGCATCTGCCGATAATAACGCAGTCGGACTTATCCGCAAGCGAATTTATAATTTCGCTCTGAGCGCGGTATACCGACTGAATGCTGCCCACGTAATATTCGCTGAACGACGTAAAAGAATGTCCTATTGCGATCGGATAAAGCGCGTGAGGCTGCTTTTCGAGTATTTGCGAAACGTATTGCTCCGAAAGAGAAGTGTGACGGGCAATTTCGGTCAAGATTTCCTTGTCGTAGTATTCGATGCCGAGTTCTTCTGCAAAACGGCGCCCAAGCTCGCGCCCGCCGCTTCCGAATTCTCGTCCGATGGTAATAATTCTGCTCATAAAACCTCCGTATTGCTGTAAAATTCCTATTAAATTGTACCACGAAAACGCCGCGTTGTCAATAGAAAATTTTTGAATAAACGCCGAATCTGTCGATTATATGTTTTTTAGCACGTGAAAAAGCAAAAAACGTTGCGGAAAAATATTTAAGTGCTTAATTTTATCAAAAACGGCTCAAAAAAGTTGACAACTTTTCCGCAATATAGTAAACTAAAATCTGAGGAATTTTAATCTAGGAGAAAACCGTATTGAAACTCATCACGAACGCAAAGTATTCCGAATTATCGCAGCCCGATCCTTATATCCTGGAAGCGAACGGCAAGTTTTATATTTACGCAACCGGAAGCGACGGCGTAAACGTTTATCGTTCGGACGATTTGTTCGGCGGATACGAGTACGTCGGAATAGCGTGCTCGGTAGAAGGCAAAAAGGAATACTGGGCTCCGTCGGTAATAGAGATCGACGGAAAGTTCTATATGTACGTTTCCTTCGTGCCCAAGCAGTCCACAGACGCGCACGACGAGGCTATGCACGTTTTGACGGCGGACAAGCCGGAAGGACCTTTCACGCAGGCAAAGCAGATATTGCAGCCTTTCTCCATCGATTCGCATATCGTCAAAAACGCCGCGGGACTGTTTTTGTTCTATTCGGTAAACGACTACGAATCGGCTATGGGCGGCACTTACGTGGTCGTGGACAGAATGTTGGATCCTTTCACGCCCGAGGGTAAGCCCGTGTCGGTAATTCGTCCT
>JBJFAC010000069.1:0-6483 GCA_051887715.1 Candidatus Neoclostridium sp. | reverse complement strand
AATGGATAACGCGCTTGCCCACACGGCTTTTTTCGTGTTCTTAGTCATTGTGTGTGTTGCCTCCTGTTTTATTATAAAATTATATGTAAGTTAGTCGGCGTGTCGTCAATAAAATATATGCCGATACTGCGTTCCGAGAATACCGATCCGCCGATTTATACGTATACAATTATAACACAAACTCATATACCGCGTCAAGGCTTTCAGCGTAATTTTGTTAATTTTTAATCGAAAATATTATATCGTTCAAAAAAAAAAAAAAAAAACGATGTTATAAGCGAATTTCTATTATATTTAAGCCGATTATATATAGAAAGCTGCAATAGTACAACAGGCCTTTCCGCAGATTTTACGGAACATTTAAAAAATATTTTTCAGCTTTGACAAAAATCCGACGTTTTTCGACCTTTTGCAACGCTTATCGATTCTTTTTTTCTTCTTTTTATTCGCAAAAAAACGACGGAGAATTTCTCCGTCGTCATCTTTTTTGTATAAGTTAATAGGTTGCAGGCAGGCTTTCCTTGGCGTATTCGGGCAAAAACCGAACCAAGCTACGCAAGTATTAAAACCTGTAGTCGTCGGCGTCAACCGAGCTGACCGTTTCGGCGTCGACCACGCAGTCGGCGTCGGAAACGCCCTTTCGGTCGAGCGCGAAAGTAAGCACCAGCGCGACCAGTCCCAGAACGCCGTCCGTTATCATAACCACGCCCAGCGCTATTGCGAACACTTTAAGCACCACGGTTGAGGCAATGATCAGCGCAATGCCCATTATCAGCGTAAGAATGGCGTAAACGAAGTCCACTATCCACGAGCCGAGCCCCGCTTTTTTGTCGATGAGCGCGCCCTGCAGTCCGAAAATAGACTTGAATATCATAAACGCGCCCAGCATTATCGCCACGACCGCCGCGATAATTTCGGCAAGCGCCAGAAGAAGTATGCCGGCAACTATCATCATAACGTCGCACGGCAAGCCGATAATGATCTCGTTCTGCACGATATGAAAAACGAGGTTATAAACGCCGATTGCGCAAAGCCCTATACCGATGACGCGGCACGCCCAGGCGGGCGCACGGTCGCGCGCGATTATCAACAATACTCCGATAAGGATGTACAGACAAGCGGCGACGCACTTGCGCACCAGCGTATTTTTAAGATATTTGCTGATTCTTTTCATTGCTTCTCCTCACCTGCCTCTCGGTCCGATAAAACGTCGGGAAGCCTTTAGACGGTGTATTTATCGTATTTCTTTGCGGCGTTGACTTCTTCCAGCTTAGCCTCGTAGCCCGCTCTTCCCAACATTGCGAAGGTAGCCTTTTTGCCCTCTTCCACGCCCGGTTGATTGAAGGTGTCGATGTTGAGCATAGCGCCGGCAAACGCGGTTTCGTACATAAAGTACATTAAAAGTTCGCCCACGGTTTCCGCGTTTACTTCGGGAAGAGTAATGGTGAAGTTGGCTCTCTTTGCTTTGCGCAAGGCGTACTCGGTGGCTTTTCTCTCGCAGTTGATAAGCTCGTTCATCGTGTGTCCCTTCAAGAAGTCGCAGGCGGCGATCTCTTTATCGTCGGCAATGACCTGAGTAGCGCGGAAATTTTCCACGCCGATGAAGGTTACGACCTTGTCGAACGGACCTTCGGTGTACAACTGCACCTGGCTGTGCTGATCGGTAACGCCCAGCGACTTCGCGGGAGTCTGACCTGCGTTGACGGTGTTTCCGTCGTAGTCAACCGCTTTACCCAGCGATTCCGCCCAGATCTGGCAATAGAAATCCGCCATATATTTAAGGCTGTCTGCGTAGGGCATAAGAACGCTTATATTCTTGCCGCGCTTCATTTCCTCGTACTGCATAAACGCGCTGATAAGAGCGGGGTTTTTCTTAACGTCCGAAACTGCGGAAGCCTTGCTCATTTCAGCCGCGCCCTTCAGCATAGCTTTTATATCGATGCCCATGACTGCGAACGGAACCAGTCCCACGGGGCAAAGCACGGAAAATCTTCCGCCCACGCCGGGTTGAACCGCGTAATGCTTGAAGCCTTCGGTCTTGGCAAGGTTGTAAAGAGTGCCCTTTCCGTCCGAGGTAGTGACGATAATTCTCTTTTTTGCCTCCTCTTTGCCGAGCGCTTTTTTGAGCATATCGTAGACGATGAGAAATTGGCTGAGCGTTTCGCTGGTTTCGCCGCTCTTGGTTATAACGTTGAAATAGGTGGTTTTTATATCGATAACGTCCAAAAGCGCCGCCATTCTTTCGGGATCAACGTTGTCCTCGACGTAGAACTTGGGAGCCTTTCTCTTTGCGGCGGGCAGCTCGTTGTGATGCAAGTGCATAAGCGCCTGTAAAACCGCGATCGGACCGAGAGCGCTTCCGCCGATACCGAACACGACGAACGATTCGGCTTTTTCGCGAACGCCGTTGCAATAAGCGATCATTTCGTCCAGATAACCGTCCGATACGAAGGGCAGATCGCACCATTCCTGCCAGCCCTTACCGCGGTTGTCCATTACGTTTTTGAAGGCTTTTTCGATGACGGCGGCGTTTTTCTCGAATACGTCCGCTTCCAGCCCTTCACTGCCGATCGCCTCGGTCATCATGTTGTTGTAATCAAGTTTTAAGTTCATTTTCTTTACTCCTTTTATCTTTAACCGTAACGAAGAGCCGACGGAATCGGTCGGCTCTCCGCTTTTCGGCTTATTTTGCGTAACTTAGTTTATCTTATTCCTTCAATCAAACCGTAGTTACCGTCGCGACGCGTATACAGTACGCTGACGTTTCCGGTCGCGCGGTTGAGGAATACGTAAAACTCGTGTCCTACGAGCTCCATTTCTTCTATCGCGTCTTCCACGGTCATGGGAGCCAGCTCGAACGCCTTGCTCTTGACGACTTTCTTTTCGGGCTCGACCGGTTTTTCCGTTTCGACGACAACGTCCTTGACCTTGAACTTCTTATCTTTCATCTTGGAGTGATGCTTGATAATCTGTTTTTCAAGCTTGGGAAGCGCCAGATCGATAATGTCGTACATATTCTTTCCGCTGACTTCCGCACGGAGAACGCCTCCGCTTACTGCGATGGTAAGTTCCATGGTCTGAACGCTGTTTGCCTCTTTCAACACGATCTTAACCTTCGTGTCTTCCTCGAAAAACTTGTCCAGCCTGTCCACCTTTTTGGTGATGACGTCTTTCAGTTTGTCGCTTGCTTCGTAGTTTCTGCACAAAAAATCGATTTTCATAGAAGTAACCCCCACTGTATAGATTTTTGATTTTTGTTCAGGACGGGAATGAGCGCTCCCCGCCTGTATTTATTATACCACAACAAGCCGTTTATGTCAATACCAATTTGCGGAAAATAATCAGGTAAATTGCGCCTTTCACGCCGAAACGCGCTTTTCTCCGCCGCGCCGAACGATATGCTTTTCCGTTATGCCGACTTTAGGATACAATCACGGCTCGGCAAGGCTTTTTCCGATATAAATCCTTCCGTTTTCCTTTTTGTAATACATCGTAACATAGATATCTCCTATGTTTTCCCCTTCGTCCAACCAGAACGAGGGCTCGGCGACTGCCAATCCGAGCTTAATTTTCCCTCTTTCTCCGATAAAGTCGTCTACCTTTATAACGCCGCGAAGTTCGTTTTGTCTTAACACGCGATCGTATTCCGTTCCGGCGTGATAGCGCTTATCGGAAGTGACAAAATCGAGCGCGGTGCGGCTTTTTTCTTCAAGCACATTACCGTCCTCGTCAAGCGAACTGACGGAGAGAACAAGCGAAGCGAATTTTTTCGGAGTAATTCCGCTTTCGTGCAATCTTCCGCTTACGTAATTTCTGCACACGATGCCGTAAACTCCGAAACCGATATAAATGTCCGTCAGCGGAGAACTCGGATCGAAATAACCTGCAAAACCGTTCACCGTCATAATCATAGCGTCATACCCGGAGCTCGGCAAAAAAGCGGCGCAACCGGTAAAGCTCCCTTTGCCGGCGTTCATTTCCTGCTCGTAATAGGCGCCGATTCTCGCTCCCGAAGCCATAACCAGATCTCTCGAATATAAATCGATCATCTCGTCGTCGGTAAAATTGCCTTCCGTAGAGGATTTTTCGTTAAGCCGTCCGTTTGCGGCAAAATCCGACAATTCTTTAATCTGACGGTATTCTATTTCATCGTTATCGGAGATATTGTAATCCGTTATTATTCTGTGAGTAAACGTTCTTTCGTTTACGGAAAGAACAAACTCAAAAGCAATTGTGCCTTTGTCCTCTTCGAGCGACAAAAAATACTCCTCGTCGCTTTTCTCTCCCGACTCGTCGAAGGTCAGCGAAACGCGGTCGTTGATTACCGCTTGGGCGTGACGATAAACGTCGTTCCGATTTTGCAAAGTCGTAAAGCCTGCCCACACTTTATCCAGATCTTCCTCGGGCTTGACGACGGACTTAGTCCTTTCTTCGCCTTCCTCGCTTACTCCCGTGACGGCGTAAGCAAAAGTATATTTTGCTCCGCTTACAGCATATGCCGTTGCCGCGTCAATACCTACGTTGGCTTTTATATATCTTTGATAAAAATCGAGCGCGACTTCTATTCCGTCGTATAATCCGCCCTGATCGTATGACGATACAACTCGCAAATCGGGTTTAATAATTCCGGGCTCGTCCGTCTTTTCTTCCTGCGGCGCACAGCCCGCCAAAGAAAAAACAAACGTTATACTTAATATCATCAGCAATATTTTCACACGTTTTCTCATAAAAACCGTATCTCCTTCTACTGTGATATTTCTATTGCAAAACTATAGTTAAGCAAATTTAGATTATATAGCGAATTGACCAATAAATATTTTTGTCCCGTATATAGTACCTTGTTAATTTCCGCCGAATAATTGCCGTCCGGGCTAAACGATATTTCTTGTAAAAATACTCTTAAGTACAGATTATTTATCCTCCGAAGCCCGGTTGACTGGGTCCGATAAAAATCTTCCCGTCCTTCTTTTTGTAGTGCATAACTATTTCGTTGTGATTTTTCGGCACCTCATAAAACTTGGTTTCTTCCCAGAATTCCGGCTGTGCCGCCTCAAATCTGAATACTATTTCTCCGTTATCACCGATAAAATCTTCTTCTTTTACCACTCCGCGCCTTGCATAGATTTTAACGCTTTCCTGCGGCTTTACGCGGCATTGGTTCCTTTTGTCCGACGTTAAAAATTCTATTGCGCTACGAGATTTTTCACTAATTATATTGCCTTCCTCATCCGTTTCCCTCGATATAAGCTTTAACGACCCGTAAGACGGAAAAATTACACCGTTTTCGTCCAAATAATAAAACGTATTTCTATAACCGAAGCCGATATACAAATCGGTAAGAGGCGAAGCCGAATCGAAATATCCGGAAAAGGAATTTACCGTTAAGACGAAATGAACGTCTATTGCGCCGTCGTCGCCAAACCACGATATTGCTTTATACGAACCGTCGCCCGCATTCATTTCCTGCGAATAATATAAGTTTCTTTGCGGCACGTTCTCTAAAACAAACTCCGACTGAGGATTGCCGCCTCTTCCGTCAAAATCCGCCCTTTCTTTTATTTTACGATATTCGATTTTATCGTCTATCACATCGTAATCAACTATTACGTAATGCACGTATTGGCGTTCTCCCGCATCCAGATTGAACTCAATCGCAACAGTCCCTTTACCGGCTTCGGGCAAAAGTAAAGACGCCACTTGTGCCGACGATTTCATATTTACGCAAGCATGCCACTCAGGACTTAAAATATCGTTATCTTCAACCGGTGTCGATACCCTCAGGCTATCGAAGTTTTGCGCCTCGGTCTTTTTGGCAACCGTTTTTTCTTCTCCGTCGGCGTCTTTATATGTGTTTGCGTAATTAAAATTATACCGTGCATTACCCAAAGCATACGCAAGCGAGGAATCCGCTTTTGCGGAAGCCTGAATTAAATCCTGATAAAAGTCTACGGTAAAAGTAATTCCGTCGTATAATCCGCCCTGATCGTATGACGATACGACTCGCAAATCGGGTTTAATAATTCCGGGTTCGTCCGTCTTTTCTTCCTGCGGCGCACAGCCCGCCAAAGAAAAAACAAACGTTATACTTAATATCATCAGCAATATTTTCACACGTTTTCTCATAAAAACCGTATCTCCTTCTACTGTGATATTTCTATTGCAAAACTATAGTTAAGCAAATTTAGATTATATAGCGAATTGACCAATAAATATTTTTGTCCCGTATACAGAACTTTGTTAATCTCCGCCGAATAATTGCTATCCAAACTATCCGCAATCGTTGCATCGAACATGGAATATAAATTTGCCAAATACAAACACGTATCGTAATGATCTCCGTACGTGTTTGTTTTAATTTTTGTCATTCCGCCGTTTTCAACACTTAAAGTACACATGTTAGTTTTTTTGTACTGCGCTGCACTTACTATTGTATCAACATCCGGATAATGATAAGAATCTATGCCGTTTGCCGATTGATTGTTT
>JBJFAC010000068.1:0-6487 GCA_051887715.1 Candidatus Neoclostridium sp. | reverse complement strand
AGAAAAGCACACTACGTTTCACCTTTGGTGAAGTATAGTGTGCTATACTTTTATTTCTGACTTAAAATCCCTATGGAAACTCCGCATTATTGCTCGTTCTTTTTCTTATGCCGTATTGATTTTTAAGTTAAAAAGCGGCTTGCGTCGGAGTGACGTTTTCAACGCTTTCGCCTTTAGTTTTTTCAAACCGCCGCGGACAGCCGCACAAGCCGCCGTAATCAGGCGAAGCCGATGGAGTTTACGAACAGCTGCGCAAGCGAATCGACGGGCTCGCGGCAATCGTCGTCGAGCCACGCCATCGACGTATTGAACAGCATACCGGCGTAAACGTACGGTGCGTAAGGACTTGCGTCGGCGTGCTCGTTTTCAAAGCTTTCGACGAACTTTTTATTGAGATAATCGAGATATAAATATTCCAGACGCGCCTTTCGGATCAACTTGAAGGGCTCTTTATTTTTCTTAAACATAGCGAACACCGATTTTGCGGTGTCGACATAATCCTCTTTACATCTGGGATAGAAGCGCCTGGCGAATGCAAACCGTTTTGCGTTGTGCTCCCAGTAGTAAATTAATATATCTTCCTTGCGCTTAAAATAGCGGTAAAAAGTAGCCCTGCCCACTCCGGCTTTTCCGGCAATGTCGGTCACGCTTATTTTATCGTATTCGTACTCGCTCATCAGCTTGAAAAGAGCCTGGACTAAATAGTATCTTGTGTATTCTTCGGGTGTGTAATCCACGATACAAAAACTCCTTTTTTGTCTTATTTGCGCCGACACTTTCGGGCGCGTTGTCTTATTGCCCTTTTTTTCGATTGATTTATTGATTTTTTTGTTATATTATACACTTGTCTTGCGAAAAAGTCAACCGAAACGCGCGTCGGGGACAATTGCGGGACGAAATTCAATTTCAAGGAGTAACGGAAAATGCAGGAAAAAGATTTCGTGTCTTACGAGTATAAGACGATAACCGTAAAAGCAAAGGAACAAACGAAAGCAATGGATATGTACGAGGCTTTCGGCTGGGAGGTAACTTCCACCGCGCCCTCGTTCGACGGCGGCGTTACGCTGTCGCTGAGAAGGGACAGAAAGCACAAGCATAAACAGGAGCTGAACAAGTTGGAAAGACAGGCGGAAAGCATTACCGAGACGCTGAGCGGTCTGGAGCGCTCCAAAACTCTGGGGGCAAATATATTCGCTTATATTTTCGGTATACTTTCCGCGCTGGTTTTCGGCGGCGGGATGAGCCTTGTGATGCAGAACGTAAACAGCCTTACCGCGATTATCGGCGGCGTGGTTTTCGGAATCGTGGGGTTGGTTCTTTGCAGCATCAACTATCCGATTTATAAAAAAATCGTGGCTAAAAAAACCCGTCAGGTGTTGCCCGCGATTGACGATAACGAAGAAAAGCTTGCAAACGTGCTGGAAAAAGGCAACGATTTGCTTCGTGCCGACGTAATTTGATTAAAACCTCGTAAATAAAAGCTCTTAAAGTCAGATAATGATAAATCCGATCCGAAAATACAAAGAAATGTCGTTCGAGCAAAAGACCGTAGCCGTCACGATTGCGGGGCTATGCTTTTCGGCTGTTCTTGCCGGCGGAAAATTCGTTATCGGACTTTTTACGGACTTCGATACGTGCAGCATAGCCGTTTACACGTTCGCTCTGCTTTTTGCAAAGCTGGAATGCGTGCTGGGCATAACCAACGGAAAGCGCACGTTCAAACAGCGGAATACTATGATTGCGGTTTGCCTTTTCGTTTTCAGCGTCCTGTACGTCGGATTCACGGCGCGGAAGTTTTTCTTGCGCCGTACGCCCGTGCAATACGATATAGTTTACGTACTGCTGCTTGCGCTTATTTCTTTTTCCGAGCTCGGTTTTGCGATCTCGGGGCTTGTCCGCACGAAGAACAAAGGTCACCTTTACCGCGATATAAAGATAATAAATTTCGGAGCCGCTCTTTGCGCGATTTTAACGACGCAGATCGCTCTTCTCGATTTCAAAGCGGCGGAAAACGTCGATATTTATAACGCATATTCGGTTATTGCCGTCGGAGTCTTTATCGCTCTTTGCGCGATTTATATACTTATAGCGCCAAAAATAAGCGTGACGGACAGGGAGCACAACGTTTTCGTACTGCGCGACAGAAATAAAAACGGTTTAATCGATTCAGGTGCCGCAAATATCGAGCTTATTCTGTGTAAAAGCCGCGTGTTCGGCTCGTACGTTTACCGCGCCGCGGTGGAGGGGGAAAGAGTGGACGGGCACATAGAACGCGCCCAATCGCTGTGGAAGCGTATGCATCCGATCTGGAAGGTTCTGTGCTGTATTTTTTCCGAAATTCTGGTGTTCGTCTGGCTGGGCGGCAGACTGGTTTTCTTTCTGCGCTCCGTAAACCTTCCCGAAAGACTGCGGCAAAGGATGGAAAGTAACGGCTTCGTCAGGGATCCCGGCTGAAAAGGTCGGCGCAAGGCGGCAACAAGAGGGAGGTAAAACGAAAACCGTAACCGTATTTTCGGTTACCGCCGCTCGTCCGACAAAATCGACATTAAAATATCGTCGTAATATTTTCCGTTGACAAACAATGCGTCTCTCAGCACGCCTTCTTTTTTAAATCCCGCTTTAATGTAGCATTTTTCCGCGCGAACGTTAAAAGAAAAGACGTCCAGCGACAGTCGGTGCAGCTTCAAACAGTCGAACGCGAAGTCTCGCGTTGTCTCCGTTGCCCAAAAGCCGATTCCCTTGCCCCGTTCCTCCGCCTGAAAAACGGCTATCCGGAAATTGGCGCTTTTGTTTTTTTCGTCGATCTCGTTGATCACGGTTTCGCCTATAATTCTGTTATCGGGAGAAATTATCAAAAAATGACGTCGGTCGCGCCTTTCAAGACCGCTCAGAAAAAAAGAGACTACTTCTTCCTTGTCGAAACGCTCTTTGCTCCCGGTCAAAAGCGCAACCTCTTTATCTAACGGATTGAAATTTTGTTCGTAATAATTCTCCGCGTCCGATTGCGTTGCAAGCCTCAGCGTATATCCGTTTTTAGTCCGGCAATATTCGTTCATATTCCCATTATACCAAACGGTTCGGTTTTTTGCAAGCGTATTTCAAGGTGAAAATCGCAGGCGAAAAAGTAAATAAAAAAGACGAGGAAATAATCTCGTCTTTTTTTTGGTGCACCATGAGGAGTTCGAATCCCCAACCTTTGGTTCCGTAGACCAACGCTCTATCCAGTTGAGCTAATGGTGCTGAAAATGCGAATCGGAACATTGCGACGAGGCAAAATTCCAGACTGCACGAGATATTATATAACTTTAGAGCGCGTTTGTCAATCGTTTTCGGGTAAAAAATCCAAAGAAAGACAAAAATGTGCCTTCGTTTTCGCCGTAGTGTGAGCAAATGATTAAAATGAACGAAATAAACGGAAATATTCTTGATTTTTTCACGTTTGTGCTGTATAATTAAAATAAGGGGAAGAGCACGCGTAATTCTCCGATACGGAAAGTTACCTTACGTCCTTCGCGGGGCGCGGTATAAAAAATATAACGATGGGAGAAAAAAAGAATGATCAACATTATTTACGGACTTAAAGGCAGCGGAAAAACTCAACGGATCGTGGAAGCGGCAAACGCTCGCGCGGCGGAAAGCAAAGGATGCGTGGTTTACATAACCGATCAGCCCACACATTCGCCGTACGTAGTCAACAGCGTGCGTTTTATCGACATCGGAAAATATAAAATCGGCACGGAGAGTACGCTTCTGGCTTTTCTGGAGGGCTTGCTTGCCGGCAACTACGACATAACCGACATTTTCATCGACGGACCCGCGAAGTTTATCGGCAAAGGAGTGGCGGATATGGAAGAGTTCTACAAGGCGGTCGAGCTGTTGTCCGCCGACCATTCGGTGCATTTCACGGTTACGGTATCCGCCGAGGAAGTGCCGGATTATATGAAAAAATACTTATAAGGTAGGTTTTAAGTGACGGTAAAGAGCAATAACCCGGATATAGAACTGACCGGTGCGGATTACGCCGCGGCGGCGGACGCCGATTACTACGTCAGAGAAGCGATCCTGGCGGAAAAATTCGCTATGTCGGCGCTCGGCGCGCCCGAAGAGGCGGACGGAGACGATTACGTCGACCCCGCGGCGCTCGTCAAGCTGGACGAAAACTTTTTTATTCTCGAACTTTGGGAGGACGAACGAGTGTCCGCCGCTCTTAACGAGGGCAATTTCCTCACGCTTGCGTCGTGCGTTTTTTCGGCTTATACCGATTTATTGAACGCCGGAGAAATCGAAGAGGGCGACGGCGTCACCGTTGCGCTGCCCTTCGGTTTCGGGCGGTTTCCGGGCGCTCTCGACCGCATATCGCGCCTTATTCCCGTGAAATTCGCCGTTGCCGAGGACGTAGACGAAGAGGAGCTGGAAGAGGTCAACGGCAGGATATTCGAGGAATACGGATATATTTCGGGAAAACCGACCGCACAGGCGCTTTACGCCTGCGAAAGAGCCGCCGAAGAGGACGAGGACGCGCTTACCGTGGTCGTCGCGCCGGCTAACCCGTACGACAGCGTGCGGTTCGCTCTTACCTCGATAGGGCAAAAGCCCAAAGCCGACGATCGGCAGAACTGCGTCCTATTGGAAAGCTTTACGGCTTTGCCGATACCGGAAAAGTGATCGAAAGGCGGAATAAAAGCAATGTACGGATACGTTTTACCGCAAAAAAAGTTAATAAGACAGCAGGACTACGTGCTGTACCGCGCGTTTTATTGCGGCATGTGCATACAGACGGGCAAGCTGTTCGGGCAATGGGCGCGCTACGCCGTGGGCTACGACGCCGCGTTTATGGCGGCTCTGGTCAGCGATCAGCTGAATTATCCGCAAACGCTGGTCGAGCGCGGTTGCGTCGGGCGTCCGTTCAAAAAGACGCCGGTAATAGACTGCAGTCCGTTTCTGGAGCGTATCTCCGCCGCAACGGTCATACTCGCGCGGTGGAAGCTGTACGACGACAGGCTGGACGGCTCGAAAAAAGCGGGCGTCACGTTGAAAATTTTTCAAAAAGCGTATAATAAGGCAAAGGAGATATTGCCCGGAGCGGACGAAATAGTGGCCGAAGGCTACGAAAATCTGCGTTGCCGCGAAAAAGAGGGGCAGACCTCGGTCGATCGGGCAAGCGATTGCTTTGCTTCTATGCTGAAAAAGCTGTTCGCGTTGCTTTTAGGCGACAAAGCCGACGACGATAACGGCTCGCTGGCTTACAATATAGGCAAATTCGTTTACATTGCCGACGCGCTCGACGACGTGGACGAGGATTATAAATCGGGAAACTACAACGTGTTTCTGGCGGCGTACGGCAATTACGAAAACCGCAGTCGGTTTATCTTGGACAACCGCTCGGAACTTGAATTCGCTTTCAATTCGACGGTGAACAGCGCCATCGCGGCGTTTAACAGAATGAAATTCACGCAGAGTTACAGCCTGCTGGAAAATATAATATATTACGGACTGCGCGCCGAAACCGAACAGCTGTTTGCTTCGGACAAAAAGCTGCCCCGTCCGAAAATATGACCACACGGAGACTTAAATGAAAGATTGCTACGAAATACTCGGTTTAAGCAAGGACGCAACCGAGGAAGAACTCAAAAACCGCTACGAACAACTTCGCGCGAAGTACAAAGAGGACCGTTTTCTGCCCGGAGAAGAGGGCAACGAGGCGGCGAAAAAACTCAACGAGTTGGAGGACGCCTGGCTTGAGATCAGCCGCGACGTCGAAAACAGACGTTACAGCGACGATTACGACCGAATCGAGGGTCTTATAAAAGAGAAAAAGTACGACGACGCGCAGTCCGCTCTGGACGCCGTCACCGACCGCAACGCGAAGTGGCACTACTATCAGTCGCAGGTGTACTATTACCGCGAATGGCTTACCGAAAGCCGCAAACAGCTTACGCTTGCCATAGAAGGCGATCCGGACAACGCCAAGTATAAAACCGCGCTCGAAAAGCTGGACGCCGTAATGGGCAACGGGAAAGTCGATCCCAAAAAGGTGAACAATTCCGATACGAGCGGCGACGACATCGACAAGGCTAGGGATAACGCCGAACGCGCCCGTTACGAGGAAGCGAACGCGACGGGCAACGCTCTCAGCAACTGCTGCGCGGCGTACTGCATATCTTCTATGTGCTGCGACGCGATGAGCTGCTGTTGCAGGTAATATGAAATCGCGCAAAATAACCTACGCCGCCGTGTGCGCCGCTTTGGGCGTGGTTGCCGTTCTGGTGTCCTCGTACACGCCGGCAAAAATAGTGCCGCTGTTGTTCTATTCGGCGTCGGCGTATATCTCGCTTATTTACGTAAAGTGGTGGGGCTTGCTTTCCGTGGCGGTTTCGCTTTCGCTGTCCTTTCTTACCGCGGGCGGCTTTACGGGCAGCTTTTTCCTTGCGCTTACAGTGTTTACGCCCTACGCGCTTTTCGTTTTGCTGATGCGCAAAATCGGGTA
>JBJFAC010000067.1:0-6488 GCA_051887715.1 Candidatus Neoclostridium sp. | reverse complement strand
TTCAATCCTTCCGCAACGGCGTCGGCAAGTCCTCCGCAACGGGCGAATATTCTTCCGAAATAGGAAGCGTTGTCCAGAACGCCCTCGTCCAGCGTGGTTATGTCGATGTCGCGACTATCGAAAAGCGCCTGCAGCTCCTCGAACGTGATGACCACGTCGACGTATTTTTTAACCTCTTCCTTTTTGACTTCCATCTTTTTGGCGGTGCACGGTCCGATAAACACCACGCGCGCGCCCTCCTCGGTTTCCTTTATATATTTGGCGATGGTTGCCATGGGCGAAAGATTGTGCGAAACGTACTGTTTTAACTGCGGATAGTACTTTTCCACGTAGTCGACGAACGCCGGACAGCACGAGCTGGTGAGAAATTTCTTTTCGGCAAGTTCGCGGCTTTCCGCCTGCGCCACCATATCCGCTCCGAGCGCCGCCTCTATTACCGTGTGGAAGCCCAGCTTTTTAAGCCCCGTGATCACCTGTCCCAGCTTTGCGTAAGTGAACTGGCTGGAAATGGACGGAGCGACGACTGCATACGCCTTGACCGTGCCCTTCGCACCCTTTTTGAGGATATCTATCGCGTTGAGCACGAACGATTTATCGCTTATCGCGCCGAACGGGCACTGATAAACGCACGCTCCGCACGAAATGCACTTCCCGTTGTCGATGGAAGCCTGCTTTTCCGCGCCCATAGATATGGCTTTTATCTTGCACGCCGTTTCGCAGGGGCGTTTGAAGTTATGTATCGCGCTGTACGGGCACACCTTGGAGCAGGCTCCGCACTCTTTGCACTTGGTTTTATCGATGTGAGCGACGTGGTTCTGATCGAAGGCGATCGCGCCGAATTTGCAGGCGTCCTCACAGCGGTGAGACAGACAGCCGCGACAGGCGTTGGTAACCTCGTAGCCGCCCATCGGACATTCGTCGCACGCGATGTCGATTACCTCGATGACGTTGGGGTTGGCTTTATTGCCGCCCATCGCAAGCTTAACTCTTTCGGCGAGAATGGCGCGCTCTTTATACACGCAACAGCGCATAGTGGGCACTTTTCCGGGAATTATCACCTTGGGAATGTCTATCGCGTTTTCGGCAAGCGTGTCGTTCCACGCCTCCCTTGCCACTTCTCTCAGCACCTGATATTTCAAATATTGTACTTTGGTATCGAATTTTCTCATAGTTTCGGTCCTTAAAAATAACTTACCTTAATGCGCTTGCCCATCTGCTTTAAGCAATTGGACAATTGCTCGACAAGGTTCATCTTAATGTTGAAGTTGATGGGAAGATCGGGGTTCTGGTGAGCGGGGTTTATCGCTCTTCCGACGTAAAAGTTAATGTCGGTGGCTTCCTCGAACAGCAGTCGGCATATAAGCGACGCGCCGTCGCGCCCCACGCTCCACTTTTCGTACAGCTTGTTGTCCTTAAGTGCGTCGCGCGCGTATTCCACCACTTTGTTGATGGTAATAACGCCCTCGGTGACCAGATCGACGCCCTCTATTTCGGCAATGGGCGGAACGTCGCTCTTTTCAAAATTGAGATTGGTTCTTATCGGCTTACCCAGATATTTCGCGGCGATGGACGAAGTCGTGCCTCCGCAGACGATGTGCTTGCCCTCCTTCGAGAAGAACAGCGACATCATTCTGTTTGCGTCGTCGCGGTTGGAAGGCGGTCCGAACAGAATATTCATCGGCTCGCGCTTGCGCACTTTGAGCACGCACGCGGTTGCGTCGTCGCCGGGCTTTCCGCAGTACAGCTTGTCCACTTCGTCCACAAGAATGTGCGAAAGCGTTTTCGCCGTGTAACCGGAATACACCTGCCCGATCATAAAAGTCGCTATATCCTCGCGCTTCCAGCCGAAATTGTACTTTATTCCCAGCCCTGCGTGCGGACAGCCGTCGCTCATCGCGACGAAAAAGTCCCCGTCCGACAGCGTGACGACCGATTTATACACCTTTTTGCCGGAAATATTCATTTCGATACGGCGCGGCGAATATTCCTCTCCGTCACGGATTATTATAACCTGCGGATTGTCGTACTCGATTATTTGCGCTTCGCGATTGTCCACCACGTGTATTATCGTGAACGTGGAATACGCGACTCCGCGCACCGAGCAGACGGGCAAAGTAGCCATTATGGTTTCGACGCAGTCCTCGATGGACAGCCCCGCCGATATCATGGTCGATATTATTTTGGAAGTAAGCGTGGACAGAATACTCGCCTTTACGCCGCTTCCCAGCCCGTCGGCAAGCACGACCACCTGCGAATTGTCGCCGTTGTCCACGACGTCCACGTGGTCGCCGCACAGCTGCTCGCCGTAATGGTTTATGCTTTTCCAGCCGATGTCTACGCAAAGATCATTCATCGGAAATGGACTCCTTCAATTTAGTCAGCGCGATCTTGGTTTCGGCGGCGGTTTCGCCCAGCAGAGAGGCTATTTCCTGCACGATACGCATTTGCTTGTCCACCACCTTGTCCGCCACTTCCACCGTCTGGCGCGAAATGCTTTCCTTCTTCTCGCGCTCTTTTTCCTCGTCCGTTATGTCGCGCATAATGCACACGAGCAGATGGTAGGTATCGTCGTATACGACGGTCTGTTCCACGTATTTTTTATACTCGGCGAGATAAACGCGCTCATCGCGGACGCTTCTGCCCGTGCGCAGCACTCGCATAAATATCTCCGTATCGAGAATACGCACCGCCTCTTCGCCCAGAACGTCCGAAGCGGAACGTATGTTCATAATTCTTCTCGCCGCGTCGTTGATCTGCTGCACCTCCAGCTTTTCGTTGAGCACGATAAGTCCGTTGGGCGTATTGTTGACTATGCAATCGGAAAAGCTTTCGGCTTTTTGTTCGAGATAGGGCAGGCACATACTTATCTCGGCTTTACCCTGGAATATCGCTATCGCTTTTTCGCGGCAGGTATCGTAACCGCACGAGCCGCAGTTGAGCATATCCTCGGGGCGCGTTTTGCCCATCTTTTTGAGAATTTCCTGTATTTCGTATTCGGAGGGCTTTGCAAGCTTTTTATCAATTGCGGTAAACACCTTCGATATCTCGCCGCTGTCCGGCTGTTCCACCTTAAAATCCTTGGGACCGGCGTATTTTGCAACGGCAGCGTAGTCCTTGACGGGCGAACGGTGATATTTCTCCATAACCGGACCGCCCACGCAGCTGCCCACGCACGCCGACATTTCGATAAAGCATTTGTGAATAGCGCCGCTTTCTATATCCTTGAGCGCGGCAATGCAGTTTTCAACGCCGTCTATCGCCAGATAGGTATAGTCGGACGATTTTGCCATGGTTTTCAGTATTCCGCCCGTAGTGGGGAAGAACCTTGCGCGGCTGAACTCGTCGCTGTCCGTTTCGCGCGGAACGGTGACGTTTTCCGTCTCCATCCATTTGGCGAGCTCCTCGAAAGTCAGCACGCCGTCCACCAGCCCTTCGTAGTACTGCGCCTCGTCCTTCTTCGCCACGCACGGTCCGATAAAGACGACCTTCGCGCCGGGAATACGCTTTTTTATATCCGAAGCGTGCGCCTGCATGGGCGACATAACGTTGGCAAGATACGGCAGCTCGTCGGGGAAATACTTCTGAATGAGCAGATTGACGGAATGACAGCACGACGAAATAACGACGTCGCGCGTGTCGGACGCCAGCATCTTTTCGTATTCGGTTTTAACGATGGACGCGCCGACAGCCGTTTCCTCCACGTCGTAAAAGCCCAGTTTTTTGAGCGCCGTCCTCATCGCATTTATTCCCGTTCCGTCGTAATTTGCAATAAAAGACGGGGCAAGACTGACGACCACGGGATCGCCCGACTGAATGAGCACGCGGACCTTTTCGGTCTCGGAGGAGATCTCCTTGGCGTTTTGCGGACAAACCACGAAGCACTGTCCGCACAGAATACATTCGTTGCCTATAATATGCGCCTGATTTGCCGAAAAACGAATGGACTTTACGGGGCAATGGCGAATACATTTATAACAGTTTTTACAATTCGATTTTTTTAACGTCAGACAATTAGACATACGTTAACGCCTCCTTCCGTATCATTGCGCTAAATCGTCACCACCGACTCGCGGCAATATTTTTTCCTGCCAGAACCGATCGAAATTCTCCTTGGTAATACCGGGGTATACGTCGTCGTCCACGGTGACCGTAACGCCCACTCTGTTGCATTTACCGGCGCAAAAACCGCCCACAAGCACCACTTCGTCCTCAAGTTTAGCTTCGGCGACCTTTTTTTCCAGCATCTGCACGATATCCGACGAGCCCTTAAGAAAGCACGAACTGCCCACGCAGATTTTTACCACTATCATAATTTACACCCTTGAAAGAACGTTCTCGTTGAAGAAGCCTTCTGCGGACGCGGGACTGACAGAGAAAAACTCGTCGTTCAGCTTTACGCACACGCCCTCCTGACATCTGCCCATACAAAAAGTACCGGCAAGCTCCACGTCGTTTTGTAAACTGTTCTTCTCGATAAGTTCCTTAAAAGTGCCCACAACCTGGCGCGAGCCTTTGATGTGACACGAACTTCCAATACAAACGGTTAATTTTAACATTATATTTTTTCTCCTTGTGTGAAAATTGTTTTTCTTTTCGTACCGGAAAGACGGCTTACTCGTCCTCCACGATGTTTACCCAGGACAGCAGAAATTCTCTTTCTCCCGCCCTGCCCTTGACCGACTGCGATGCCGCAACGATCGGCATCCACCGCTGAACGTAGCTTTTGTCTATTCCGCTTTTTGCACAGAACAGATCGAGGTATTCGTTGGCTCCGGCAACGTCGCCGCTCAGCCAGAACAGCAAATACGTGCGCGCGGCGTCCGCGGAGGCGTTTCCTATTGTAGCGTGCGACCAGTCGATGACGTACGCCTTACCGTCGTCGGAAATTATGACGTTGGACGGATTGAAATCGCCGTGGCACAGCTTGAAATGCTTGGGCATATTTTCAAGACGGGTGTGCAACTCGTAACGCGTGGTTGCGTCCAGATCGGTAAGCGAAATTTTTCTGTTCATTTTGTCCTTCAGCTTGGTGAGAAGCGGACAGGTTCGCGAATGTATGTCGGTTTGCACCTCCACCAGCTTACTCAGGTATTCGCTTTTGTTTTCGGGGTGCTCCTTCATAAGCTCCGCCAGCGTTTTTCCGCTGATGAAGTCCGTGACGATAGCCCACTTGCCGTCGTACACGGTTACCGCCTTGATGTGCGGAATGCACAGTCCGGTTTCCTCCACTCTCGCCTGATTGAGCGCTTCGTTCAGTATATCGCTCTTACGGAAATCGTTTCCGAACACCTTTATGCAATCGTTTCCGCTCTTATATATCGTCTTATTCGTGCGTTCCGCTATTACTTTATCAAACTCCATTTCTTCTTCTCCTTTTTTTACGATTTTTTGCCTGATCTTTATCCCCGAGGCACGGGAAGTTCGTCGCGCTCTGCCATCTTATAAGCATGCGGTGAGCACCGCCAGCGACGCGGCAAGATTTTCGTCCTTTATCCTTATCCCTGCGGGCGCGGTAAGGCTTACCGGCGCAAAATTCCATATAGCCGCCGTTCCCGCCCGAACGAGCGCGTCGCACACCGACTGCGCCTCTTTTTCCGGCACGGTGATTATTCCTATCTTCACGCCCTTTTCCGCGCAGAAGGAGCACAGCTTGCTCATAGGAAGTATTTCTTTGCCGTCGGCGAATTTGCCGCATTTCTGCTCGTCACGGTCGAAAGCCGCGCATATATCTATTCCGAATTCGTGAAAGCAATCGTAACAAAGCAGCGCCTTTCCCAGCTTGCCCGCGCCCACTATGACCGCGCGCGTCGTTTCTCCGCTGCCAAGAGCAAGCTCGATGTGCGTGATCAGCTCGGCAACGTAATAGCCTATTTTCGGTTTACCCGCGCCGCTGACCACCGCAAGGTCCTTTCGCACCTGAACCTCGCCCAGCTTTAACGCCGCGGCAATGGCGGACGACGAAATGGTAGCGCTTCCGTCGGCGTGCAACGACCTGAGATAGTGCAGGTACGCCGGCATGCGCTTCATCGCCGCATTGGGTATTTCTTTTTCGATCATATCGTTCTCCTTTCTTCCGCACGGCTCGCCGCGTCTCGTTTATCAATATTATCGATAATATTTTACCATTTTAATTGATAAAAAGCAAATACTATTTTTAAATACTTTTATATCATTTTTGATATATTGGTAATGCGCGCCGACGAGGGCGCAAAGCGTTGTAGTCGCGACGGGCAAAACGTCGTTTTTTATCGCCAGAATACCGAAAAAGCCCGTAAAAACCACCCCCTTTGCGTGGCTCTACGGGCAACTGACGTATTTATTCGGTTAAAAAGTCGAAACCGATCGAAAATCGGAAAAAAGAGCTATTTTTTGACTATCCGGAAAAACGCGGTGTCCTGAAGCGCGGTTTTCGCGCGGATCACGTTGTCCTCGATTACGGAATCGTCGGCGTTATAAAACCTTTCCGCAGTGTAGCCGACGGGCAGAGT
>JBJFAC010000066.1:0-1513 GCA_051887715.1 Candidatus Neoclostridium sp. | reverse complement strand
AATAAAAGGGTGAATAGCCCCGAAAAGAACCGTAATACCACGTTCTCCAAGGCAGGCGCAAGCGTCGCCGCGCTTTGGGCAGTTGCCGCGTGCGCAGTTGCGGTTTTTTTATTCGTGTTTTCTTTCCGGCAAAGCGCCGGCAACGAGGCGGTGCTTATCGCGCTCAACGCGGCTTGTCTGCTTTCGGCAAGCGGCTTGGCGGCGTTCGATCCGAACCAAAAAACGCGCTATAGACTGTCAAAACTGGTTTTCGTGGCGAGCGCAACGGCGCTGCTGTTATATATTCCCGCCGAAAAGTACGGAATTATTTCCAAAATGAAGGACCTGTCCGCCGTGCGGTCGATTATTCTGGCTTCGGGCGAGTGGGGCGTCGTTTGTTTCTTCGTGCTGACGTATTTATCTGTGGTAATTCTGCCCGTGCCGGCCGCCGTTCTGATATTGGCGGGAGCGTACGTATACGGACCGTGGGTGTCGTTTGCTGTAAGCGCGGGCGCGACCTTTCTGGGCTCGCTGACCTGCTTTTTAATGGGCAGAAAGCTGGGAAAGAAACTGCTGTATTGGCTGTTCGATCGCGAAAAAGTGAATAAATACGCCGCGATTTTGGGCGAAAAAGGCAAAATACCGTTCGTGGCGATGCTGGTGCTGCCCTTTTTCCCGGACGATCTGATCTGCATAACGGCGGGAGTGATCGATATGAAGTTTTCGTTCTTCCTGTTTTCGACGCTGATCGCGCGTTCGGCGTACATTTTTACGATAAGCATTCTGGGCGGCGGAGAGATAATCCCCTTCCGCGGTTGGGGAATAGCCGTATGGGCGGGCATATTTGCGCTGTGTCTTATCGTATTCGCGGCTGTCAGTAAAGCAATGTCAGATAAAAAAGCGACGGAAAAAAGGAAAAAATAAGGTGCAAAGCGCGGTTTTGAAAAGACGTTATTCGACTAAAAACGGGTAAACGTCTTTTTTTTCGCGCAGACGGAAATGGTAAAATATAGCCGAAAGGAGGCAAAGCGAATGATAATCGGAAACGAAATCGACGGAACCATGTACGTCAGCCTTGCGGGCGAGCTGGACGACAGAACGGCTCCCGAAATGCGTCGTCAGCTGGACGAAATAATCGAGCGCACTAGATTTATAAAAATAGTGTTCGATTTATCGCGGCTTGAGTTTATGGACAGCACGGGAATAGGGGTATTGCTGGGCAGGTACAAGAAACTGCAAGGAAAGTGCGTGCCTGCGTTCATCGCCAAGCCGGAAAAGAGCGTGGATAAAGTGCTTACGCTTTCGGGCATATACAAGCTTATGCCCAAGCTTTAAAGGAGGACTGTATGGAAAATTATATGGAACTGAAAATAAACGCGATCACCGAAAATGAGGCGTTCGTGCGCAATACGGTAGCGGCGTTCGCGGCGGCTTGCGATCCTTCCGTGGAGACGCTGGGCGAGATAAAAACGGCTGTATCGGAGGCGATCTCCAACTGTATCGTGCACGCGTATAAAAATCAGGGCGGCGAAAT
>JBJFAC010000065.1:0-6536 GCA_051887715.1 Candidatus Neoclostridium sp. | reverse complement strand
CTGCGGAAATGACCGCGGGATTGTTTCTGACGTGCGTTTTATCCGTCAATCTGAACGTCAGCGCGCTTAAAGCCTCGTCAAAGCCGTACTGTCCGATCAGTTTTTTACTAAGCCATTTCGGAACGCCGCCGAACACCGATAGATACGTAATTTCGTCGCTTTTATCGGGAAAACGTACCTTTTTGTAGTTTTTAAGAGTGGCGTTTACAAAGCCCGCCACCTCTTTTTTACCTATCGACTTAACCAGATCGACGGAAGCCGAAACGACCGCGTAGTGCGCTTGATCGGTGAAATAAAGCTGATACAGTCCTATTTTCATTACCAGCGCGACCTTGGGCTGAGGCGATTGCTTTACGAGCGCGGACAAAGCGTAATTAAGATACGCGTCTTTTTCGATAACACCGTAAAACACCTTGGTGACGAACGCTCTGTCCGCCTCCGGAACGCCGCCTATTCCGTCGTTTAACACGATTCCGCAATAGGCTTTATCGAAATAGACCTTTACCAGCAGTCCGTAAATATATTTTTGTCTTTCGTAATTAGTCAACGGTAAGCATTTCTCCGCTAATCATTTTCGCGCCGTTGAGAAAATCGCGCGCTTCGAGTTTTTTCTTATTCGGCAGTTGTAACAGTTCGAGCTCTACCGCGCCCTGACCGCAGAACACCTTGACGGTTCCGTTTTTAACTTCGAGCTCGCCCGGTTTTCCGCTCCCGTCCGCAAGCGACAAGCGGTAAATTTTCAGCATTTCTCCGCGGTAAAAGGTGTAACCGTAGCCCATTCCGCGAATACGGTTACGGACTTCGAGGTTTGATTTGCTCCAATCGACGAGTGCGTCCTCTTTTTTGAGCATAACGCATTTGGTCGCCTCGTTTTCGTCTTGTTTTTCGGCGGTTATTTTACCGGCGATATAGTCGGGAAGCGTTTTGGCCAGCAAATCCGCGCCCACGGTTGCCGCTTTTTCAAAAAGCTCGTCCGCATACATATCGTCCGGAATATCGAATTCCGCTTTAGCGAGCATATCGCCGGTATCCATACCTATGTCGGTGCGCATAATCGTAACGCCGGTCTTTTTTTCTCCGTTTATCAGCGACCATTGCAAAGGGCTGCTGCCCCTGTATTTCGGGAGCAACGATCCGTGCACGTTCAACACTCCGTATTCGGGAATATCGATGATTTCCTGCGATAATATCTGCCCGTATGCGCAGGTGACGATAACGTCGGGAGCAAGCGCTTTCAGCGTTTCCGCTCCGTCTCTTCGTATTTTCTCAAACTGATATACGGGTATTCCTCTTTCGACAGCCGCTTTTTTTACCGGCGAGAATATAAAGTTTCCCTTGCGGTCTTTGGCTCTGTCCGGCTGACACACCACGGCGACCACCTCGGCGAGCGAGCACAGCTTAAAAAGCGACGGCAACGCAAAAGACGGCGTACCCATAAAAATCGCCTTTAACAACGCTTAGTCCTCCTTGATCCCGCCCACGACCTTATCGATGTACAGCGTTCCGTCAAGATGATCGATTTCGTGGCAGAATATGACCGTTAAAAAGCCCTTTATATGATAAACGTGCTTTTCACCGTAGCGATCGAACGCCTCCACGACTATGCTGAGCGGACGCTCGACGTCGCCGTGCATTTTGGGGAGACTGAGGCAGGCTTCCATATTGATCTGGCTGCCTTTACGCTTGGTTATGACGGGGTTTACCAGCTCGTAAAACTTTTCGTGATCCTGACTTAACACGACCACTCTTTTTCTTATTCCCACCTGCGGAGCGGCAAGTCCCACTCCGTCGGCGGCGAGCATCGTCTCCTTCATATCGTCCAGAAGCGTAGCGAGATGCTCGTCAAATTCGGTTACTTCTCTGCACTTTTCACGCAGAAGCGGATTGTCGTATTTAAGAATGTTCCTGATTGCCATAAATCTTTCTCCTTTTAATTTAAGTTATTGGGATTTATTTCGACGAAAACGCTGACCTTCGGCACGGAATATTTATCAACCGTTTGATATACCTGCCGGGTTATTTCGTCTGCGTTTTTCATTATTCGCATTAAAATCTGAACGCGGAATTTGCTTGAAATACGCTTTACGGGCGACTTCATTGCGGCAAAATACGGAATATCCTCCCTTTTGCCCTTGAATTGAGCGGACAGATCGTCGAATATCTTTTTCAGCGTTTCGTGCGTCAACGCTTCGTCCGCGCCGCTGACGAGAACTCTTATTATCCTCGAAAAAGGCGGATATTTGGTCACTTCGCGGAGATTGCTCTCTTTTTCGTAAAATCCTTCGTAATCTCCGGAAACGGCGTATCTGTATACGTAATGCCTGGGAGAATAGGTCTGAAGCACCACCTCTCCCGGCTTATCCGCTCTGCCCGCTCTGCCTGCGACCTGAGTAATAAGCTGATAGGTGCGCTCCGTTGCGCGAAAATCGGCGAAATGCAAACTCATATCAGCGTCCACTATTCCCACGAGCGTGACGTCGGGAAAGTCGTGTCCCTTGGCTATCATCTGCGTGCCGACGAGAATTTTTGCCTTTTTCTCGCGGAATTGCGACAGAATTTTCAGATGCGCGTCCTTGCTTTGAGTCGTGTCGTTGTCCATTCTGAGAATGCCCGCTTCGGGATATCTGGCGCTTAATATCTCGACCACCTGCTGAGTTCCGACGTAGCCGCGCTTTATACTTTCGCTGCCGCACTCGGGACAAACGTCAAGAACCCTGTACCTGTTGCCGCAGTAGTGGCATTTCAAAACGTTTTCGTCCTTATGATACACGAGCGAAACGTCGCAATCGGCGCATTTGGCGACGTAGCCGCACGACCTGCACATCATATACGACGAATAGCCCCTGCGGTTGATAAATATTATCGCCTGATCGCCGCGAGCCATACACGCGTCGAGCTTTTCGGTCAGAAGAACGGAAAACAATCCGTTGTTGCCGTTATACACCTCGCGACACATATCGACCACCGTAATTTTGGGCAACGGGCCCTCGTTTACGCGGTTTTTCATACAAACGAGCTCGTACTTGCCCGTCTTTGCGGCATAATAGCTTTCGATAGAGGGCGTCGCACTACCCAGAACGAGAGTGCTTTGGCAAACGCCCGCTCTGAAAGACGCCACCTCGTGCGTGACGTATCTGGGATTGCTCTCGGAAACGTAGCTGGAATCATGCTCCTCGTCTATTATAATAATTCCCAGATTCTGTAGCGGAGCGAATATCGCCGACCTTGCGCCTACCGCTACTTTCGCGTCGCCCGTGAGCAGTCGTCTCCACTCGTCGAAACGCTCTCCGGCGGACAGTCCGCTATGTAAAATTGCCACCTCGTCGCCCAACCGCGCTCTGAACGAGCTGAGAACCTGCGGAGTGAGCGATATTTCGGGCACGAGCATAATAGCCGTTTTTCCCTCGGCAAGCACGTTCGAGATTGCGCGCATATAAACCTCTGTTTTGCCCGAACCGGTAACGCCGTGCAGTAAAACCGTTTTGCCGTTCGCTCCGTTGATTCTGTCGAGAGCGGCTCGTTGATCGGAAGTAAGCGGTAATTCGGGAGCGCGCTCGTAAACGTCGTTTTTGTACGGAGTGCGGAACTCCTCGCTTTCCCTCAACTCTATCACGCCGCGAGCCGCCAGATTGCGAAGCGCCGCCGCCGAGAACATTTTGTTCAGCTCGGTCACGCTTTCTCCCCGGTTGTCGCACAAGTACTCGAACAGCTCGTACTGAGCGGTTGCGTTTTTCTTGATAAACAACGCCGGATCTTCGTTTTTATAGCGCTCCGACACGTAGGCGCGCTTTATCACAAGCTCCTTTACGCTGCCCGTCCGCATCTGCGAGGGCAAACAAAGCCGCAGAACGTCCACCATACGCAAATGGTATTTGTCCACCATAAACCGACACAGCCTCATAAGCTCCGGGTTTATTACCGGGTACGGATCGATAACCGAAATAATGCTCTTCAGCTTTTCGGGAGGACAATCGGTAGTTTCCTTCAACGCGACTATATAGCCCTCCACCTGCATTTTTCCAAACGAAACAAGCACTCTGAAGCCCTCTTTCGCTTCAGAATGCCCGTCAATAGAATAGTCAAAAACTTTGTCGACCTCGGAGTTACTTATGTCAACTATGACTTCTGCTATCATAAGACATCTCCGAAATTTTGTCGAAAATGCGCTCGGCAAGCTCGGACTTACTCATCATCGGCAGGTCGACGACCTCTTTTTCCGTGACGAAGGACGCGACGTTCGTGTCCGTATTGAAGCCTGCGCCTTTAACGCTTACGTCGTTTGCCACGACCAGATCGGCGTTTTTGGAAACCAGCTTGCGTTTCGCCGATTCGATAAGATTCTGCGTTTCCGCGCAAAAAGCAACCAATATTTTATTGCCCTTAACCTTTCCGACGGCGGCGGCAATATCGGGATTTTTGACCAGTCGAAGCGAAACGGCGGCGTCTTTTATCTTGTTCTCCGCCTGCTTTTCGGGGCGGTAATCGGCAGGAGCGGCGGCTTTTACGATTATGTCCGCCTCGCTTAAATTTGCCATAACCGCGTCGTACATCTGCGCGGTCGTGGTAACGTTTATCAAAGTAACCTTCTCGCGCGGGAGCACGCCGACGCAGCCCGCGATCAAAATAACTTTTGCTCCTCTTTTTACGGCGCAGTCGCATATAGCCGCGCCCATTTTACCGCTTGAATTGTTGCCTATATAGCGAACGGGATCGATGGGCTCGCGAGTGCCGCCCGAAGTGACCAGCACCGTTTTTCCTTCCAGATCGCGCTTGGGGAACAGCACGTTTTCCACCGCCTCGTATATTTCAGCAGGCTCTGCCATTCTGCCCTTGCCCACGTCTCCGCAGGCGAGAAAACCGCTTCCGCCGTATATCGTGCATACGCCTTTTTTTTCAAGCTCGGAAAGATTGCGTTGCGTGGAGGAATTCTCCAGCATTGCCGTATTCATCGACGGAGCGAGCAGCACCGGACATTTCATTGCAAGCGCCGTGGTGGTCAGAAAATCGTCGGCAATACCTGCGTTATATTTCGCCAGAAAATTAGCCGTGCAAGGCGCTACGACGAAAATATCGCTCTTTTTGGCAAGCGAAACGTGCTCGACTTCCCACTCGAAGTCGCGCGCAAAGGTATCGGTCACCACGCGGTTATTTGACAGCGTTTCAAAGGTGAGCGGATTGACGAATTCGGTGGCGTTTTTAGTCATAACGACGAAAACGTTCGCTCCCGCTTTTCTGAGACGACTGACAAGCTCGCACGTTTTATAAACCGCAATTCCGCCCGTTACGCCTACGGTTATTGTCTTTCCGTCCAGGCGCACCGGTCAGTCACCGTACTTGACTTCGACTTTGCCGTCGTAAATCTCTTTAGCTGCGTACGAGATGGGGGTGTCGTTCTTTTCCTCGAGCATTTCCGCTTTCTTTTCCGCGAGGAATTTCGCTCTTTTTGCGGTTGCGATCACAAGCGCGTATTTGCAACCGGTCTTGTCAACCAATTTGTCGATAGGGGGATAAATCATCATAGTTTTCAGTTCTCCTGATTCAATAATTTCTTAATAACGTCTTCGTTTCTTGTCGTTTTGCTCTTTTCTGCGTCTATTATCGCAATAACGTCGTTAATGGCTTTCTCCACGTCGTCGTTGAACACGATATAGTCGAACAGCTTGTATTTGGCAAGCTCGCTTTTGGCAAGCCCAAGACGGCGGTTTATTACTTCTTCCGACTCCGTCCCTCTGCCGCGAAGCCTGCGTTCGAGCTCCTCAAACGACGGAGGCATCAGAAAAATCGTAATGCTTTTGGGGTATTTTCTGCGTATCTGCTCCGCCCCGAGCGTATCAATCTCAAACATAACGTCGTTGCCTTCGGACAACATTTTGAGCACCGGAGCCTTGGGTGTGCCGTAGTAGTTGCAGTACACGGACGCCGTTTCCAAAAATTCGCCCCCGGCAATCATATGCTGATACTCTTCCAGCGTACGGAAATAATAGTGAACGCCTTCTTCTTCGCCCGGACGGGGCTTTCTCGTAGTGACCGAAACGGATTTTTTGATGTTCGGACGGCGTGCGATAACCTGATTGTACACCGTTCCTTTACCCGCACCGCTCGGTCCCGAAATAATTATAAGTAGCCCTTCGCTCTTTTTTTCATCGGTATTATTCAACGTTTCTGATTTGCTCCTTAATTTTTTCGAGTTCGTTTTTCATTTTCAAAACGCAGTCGGTCAAAAGGTAATCGTTGGCTTTGCTGCCCATCGTGTTGATTTCGCGATTCATCTCCTGCGACAGAAAATCGAGTTTTCTTCCCACCTGTTCGTCCTTTTCAAGCTCGTCGTAAAACTGAGCTATATGCGACGAAAGACGGGATATTTCTTCGTTTATATCCGCTTTATCGGCAAAGAACGTCACCTCGTTTAAAAGCTTCGCCTCGTCCACTTCAACGTCGGATAAAAGCGAGGACACTCTTTCCAGCAGTTTTTTGCGGTATTCGACAACCACCTCGGGCGCGCGCTCTTTGACCTTTTCCAGCTCCGCGGCAATGTT
>JBJFAC010000064.1:0-6542 GCA_051887715.1 Candidatus Neoclostridium sp. | reverse complement strand
ATCCGGGAGGGAGCCGGCGCCGTCAGGCGACTGAAGGAGAATGCGTCTTTTTAAATTAGGTTCAAACCGTGGGTTTGCGATATAGCAAATAAGGACGAGCAATGCTCGCCCCTACAATTTTTCTTATCGTATCAGATTACGTTTTACGGACGAGCAATGCTCGCCCCTACAAGTTTTTTCTTTTAAGGATATATTTTATTAGTCGCTTGCTCCTTCCGCCTCTAAAGCTGTTCCAATCCCTCCCGAATGGAGGCTTTTGTGAAAGTGCCCACCGCGGAGGGGCGAAAGTAACCCGACGCGTAAAGGTTACTTTTTGCCGTACAAAGCGGCAAGCGGCGGAGTGCGGCGGGCGTAATTTCGCGGGTACAACGCAATATTCTTGACTTTTCGGCGCTTATATAGTACAATTTCCGTTATGGAAGAGAATATTGAAAAGCTCATATCGGGCGAAAACGAAAAATTTGAAAAATACTATCGCATGCTGGTGGAATGGAACGATAAATTCAACCTTACCGCCATAACGGACAGAGAGGGCGTGTTCGTCAAGCATTTTGCCGACAGTCTGCTGGGCGAGCGTTACGTTCCCTCGGGCGCTACGGTACTGGACGTGGGCGCGGGAGCGGGGTTCCCGTCGCTTCCCATAAAAATAGTGCGCCCTGACGTAAAGCTGACGTTAAACGACAGCCTGCTTAAAAGAATAGGCTTTTTAAACGAGGTCGTTTCGGCGCTGGGCTTAACAGGCGTAGAAACGGTGCACGCCCGCGCCGAGGACTTAAAACTTCGCGATCATTACGACGTGGTAGTGTCGCGAGCGGTTGCTCCTTTGAATATTCTCAGCGAATATTGTCTGCCGTTCGTAAAGGTGGGCGGAAAATTCGTCGCGTACAAGGCGGACGACTGCGCGGAAGAGGTCAGCCAAGCCGCAAACGCGATAGAGGTTCTGGGCGGCAAGCTGCTTTGCGTGGATAAGTTGCGCCTGGACGAGGACACGGTGCGCTCGTTCGTGGTTGTCGAAAAAACCAAGAAAACGGATAAAAAGTATCCTCGTAATAAAAATCTGCCCAGAAAGTCGCCGCTTTAACGCCTGACGTTGACAAAATCTGCAAGAAGTGGTATAATATAATTTACAGGCGACCGTGCGGAAGCCTTCGGAGGTAAACAAAAAATGATGTCGATCGGGCAAACCTTTGCCATTGCTATGAAACGAATAAAGAGGAAATGGACCAAATACGCGCTTGCCGTGCTGGTCTTTTTGATACCGACGCTGGTCGTTTACGCGTTGAATCTCGCGGCGCAGGTTGTGGTGATTTTGCGCACGGGCTGTTCGTTTACGCAATTTCTTGCGTATTTCAGCGGAGCTATGTCCGATGAACTGATGACCGAGCTCGCAATCGATCCTAACAAAATGGACAGGACGCTTTACGTCGTCGCGATCATTTATCTTGCGACGGGGGTAATATCGTTATTTTCAATCTTTTTCGAGCTGCCTATGGCGTCGTATTTTCTCTGCGTGGTGCGCGAGCGCGATATTTCGCTCGGCGAGGCGCTGAAATTTGCCTGGAAGAGCGTTCCGCTTACGCTTATGCTGGTGCTCAAGCTCATTCCGTGGTTTTTGCTGTTCATAATACCCGGCATAATAAAAGCCATACAGTACTCGCAGACGTATTACGTCAAGTACGATCATCCCGAATGGTCGGCGTTGCAGTGCATAAAGCACAGCTGCAAGGTCACCGAGCGCAGGCGCGGCAGACTGTTCCTTTATATCCTGATGCTCAGCGCGTTAAGCGGAGTGGGGCAGAACATAATTTCGGTCGTTTTGGATTCCTTTATGATGTTTATGGGCAGCGGCGCGATTTCCACCGTCGTTTCCGCCGTGATAGGCTTTGTCGCGACGTCGGCGTTCGTGGCTTATTTCAGCGTGTTCGAGCAGTCGTTGTACGCGGTCTATTACGAGGACGCGAGAAGAAGTTATCTTTCGGACGTCGAGCAGAATTTGCGCTTTAACAGAGAGCACGGCAACGCCGCCGGCGAGCACGGCGATCCTTTTGCCGACGACGGCGATTCGGCCACGGTGACCTACGTGGGAGAAGCGGTCGAAACGCAGGGCAAGGACGGCTATGCAAATAACGATCACGGCGATCCCTTTGCCGACTGATCGCGGAGCGCGTTATGAGTACGATAGTTGCGCAGTCCACGCCTCCTACGGCGTCGGCGATAGCCATAATCCGACTTAGCGGAGAAAACGCTCTGCCGCTGGTCAAAGCGGTGTTTTCGGGCTTCAAAGAGGAAGTAAAGCCGCGGTATATGTACTACGGGCGGCTGGACACGGGCAAAATACGCGACGACTGTATGTGCGTGTATTTCAAAGCTCCTCATTCGTACACGGGCGAAGATATGGTGGAGATAAACTGCCACGGATCGGTTGCCGTGTGTCGCGGAATAATCGAATATTTTCTGTCCGTCGGAGCGGTAATGGCGGAGAGAGGCGAATACACGCGTCGCGCGTTTGAAAACGGAAAACTGGACCTTACCGAAGCCGAAGCGGTCATCGATCTTATCAACGCTCAATCCGAAGCGGAATCGAGAAGCGCGTTCGAGCAGTTGGGCGGCGCGCTGTCCCGGAAAATAGGCGGACTGCAAAACGACGTGATAACGCTGACTGCAAAAAACGAGGCGGCGATCGACTATCCCGAAGAGGACGTCGAGGAAATGACCGCAAACGTTATACGGGGAGAAGTCGCGGCTCTTATCGACAAGCTGACCGCGCTTAAGAACACTTACGATTCGGGCAAGGTTTTGCGTTCGGGCGTGAAGGTCGCGATAGTAGGTCAGCCCAACGCGGGCAAAAGTATGCTTATGAACAGACTGCTGGGCTACGAGCGCAGTATAGTCAGTAACGTTGCCGGCACTACGCGCGATTACGTGGAGGAAAGCTTTTTGCTGGGCGACGTCAGGTTCGTTCTCACCGACACTGCAGGCGTGCGCGAAGCAACCGACGCCGTGGAACGAATGGGTGTACAGCGCTCTATGGACGTTATGAACGCCGCCGATCTTATCGTTTCGGTGGCGGAGCCGGACGGGGAATTTCTCTGTGCGGACGATAAACGCGCGGTTTTCGTCGAGAATAAACGCGATATAAAGCCGGGCAGTCGCGCTTTCGCGGTAAACGTCAGCGCGCTCACGGGCGAGGGCGTGGACGAGCTTAAATCGCTTTTGTACGAAAGAGCCCGCTCGCTGTCCGCAGGCGGCATGGGAACTATCAACAACCTTCGCCATCTGCAGGCAGTAAACGAGGCGCTTTCGGCGGCAAACCGAGCGCTGACCGCAATAGACGAGGGCTTGCCGCCCGACCTTATCGGCGACGATCTTATGTGCGTTTACCGCGCTCTCGGCAGTATCACGGGCATAACGTCAAGCGACGAGGTGATCGGGGAGATTTTCTCCCGTTTCTGCGTCGGAAAGTAAAATCGCGACAAAAAACGACCGAAAAAAAGGCGGTCGCCGCGCTTATTCGGACAGTATATAAAATAGATCGTAAAAGGAAAAGCAAATGGAAGGAAACGTAATTGCCGCTAATAAAAAGGCGAGATTTGAATACTTTATCGAGGAGACGTACGAAGCCGGTATATCGCTTGTCGGATGCGAAGTCAAGTCAGCGCGCGCCGGCAACGTCAATCTTTCCGACAGCTTTTGCTTTTTTGAAAACGGCGAGCTGTTGCTTAAAAACTGCTATTTTGCGGCGTACGAGCAGGGTTCGTACAACAATGCGGAGGCGCGCCGCGACCGCAAGCTGCTTTTGCACAAGCAGGAGCTTAGAAGACTGTACGGCAAGATAAAGGAAAAGGGCTACACGCTCGTTCCGATAAGGCTGTACTTCAAAAACTCGCTGATAAAAATAGAAATAGGGCTCGGAAAGGGCAAAAAGTCGTACGATAAAAAACAGACCGTAAAAGAACGCGACGCAAAGCGGTCCGCAGAGCGCGCCATATCCGCGATGAAAAATTCCGGACGCATACGGTAGGAGGCAAAAATGTCGGTATTATACAGAAAGTACCGCCCGGAGAAATTCGACGACGTGGTGGGACAATCCAACGTCACCGAGGCGCTGAAAAATCAGATAATAAAAGGCAGAGTGGGACACGCATACCTGTTCACGGGCAGTCGCGGAACGGGTAAAACGACGTGCGCCAAGATTTTTGCCCGCGCGATAAACTGCCTCAGCCCGGTAAACGGCTCGCCGTGCGGAAAATGCGAGGCGTGCCTCAGTCTTAAAAGCGCGGACTGCGTGGATATAATAGAAATGGACGCGGCGTCCAACAACGGCGTGGACGAGATACGGGAGATCCGCGAAAAGGTCAAATACGCGCCTGCCGTGGCGAAAAAGAAAGTGTATATCATCGACGAGGTGCACATGCTGACGCAGGGCGCCTTTAACGCTCTTCTTAAAACTCTCGAGGAGCCGCCGGAGCACGTGGTGTTCATTCTTGCCACGACCGAGGCGAACAAGCTTCCGCAAACCATTTTATCGCGCTGCATGCGCTTTGATTTCAGGCTCATTCCCACGGATAAAATATACGAGCTGGTCAAAAAAGTGTACGACGAGGAAGGCGCGGAATACGAGGACGCTGCCGTTCGACTTATAGCAAAAGCGGGCGAAGGCTCGGCAAGAGACGCGCTTTCGGTTGCCGACCGTTGTTTATCGGCAGGCGAAAAAGTGACGTACGAGGAAGTTGCCGACGTGCTTGGAGTAAGCGGCTGGGAAACTATGTCCGAGCTGCTTTGCGAGATAGACGAAGGAGCGGTAGGAAAAGCGCTCGTAACGCTTGACAAGCTGATAGCGACGGGCAAAAGCGTGGCGCTTATCGCCAAAGAACTGACTTCCTATGCGCGCGACGTGCTTGCCGTGCGTTCGGGAGGAGCCGCGTCGGTAGTCGCCGGCGAGGATAAGCTTGCCGCGTTGAAATCGGACGCGGAAAAGTATTCGGCGGATATGCTGGTTACGGTAATGAACGCTTTTTCGGCGTTGGACGCAGCTCTTCGCTACTCCGTAAGCCCGAGAATAGTGCTGGAATGCGCGCTGGTCAAGGCGTGCAGACTGCTGGGCGACGATTACTCGGCGTTTGCGGAGCGACTGGCGAGAGCGGAAAAAAAGATAGCAGAATTGGAAAAGGGCGGCGCGGCGTTAGCGGAAAAAAGCGGCTCGGCGCCTGCCGTAGCGACCGCGGCGGCTTGCGAAAGGCAACAGCCTGCGGCGTTCCCGCGCGACGCGTTTTCGTGCTGGGGCAAAGCGGTGACTTTTCTGCGCCGAAACGAAAGTATGATCGTTTTTTCCACCGCAGGCGAGCAAGGCGACGTGGAGCTTAGAAACAACGTGCTGACGGTGTACGCAAGCGACGACGATTCGTTTATGACGTTAAGCACGCCCGAGGCAAGCGAGGCTCTGACGAGAGCGGCGGCTTCCGTTCATCCCGATCTTAAAATCGTGGTGGACAAACGCGCGCAAAGCGTCGATATGGACGGCGAAATAGCGCGCATAAAGGCAATAGCCGGTAACGCGAAGATAAACGTAAATAAACGCTGACGGCGCACCGGTGCGATTCGTAAAGCGTATAAATATAAAAAAATAATAAAAAGGAGATTGTTGATTATGGCATACGGCGGAAGAGGATTTGGCGGCGGCGGAATGAATATGCAGGCTATTATGCGTCAGGCACAGCAGATGCAGGAGCAGTTGAAAAAGGCTCAGGAAGAGCTTCGGGAAAGCGAGTTTATCGGCTCGGCGGGCGGCGGACTGGTAAACGTCACCGTTTCGGGAGCAAAAGAAGTGCTTGCCGTGTCCATCAAGCCCGAGGCGATCGACACGGACGACATCGAAATGCTGGAGGACCTCGTTACTGCGGCGGTAAACGACGCGCTTAATAAGGTTTCCGAAAAAGAACGCGAACTTATGCCCAATATGGGCGGACTCGGACTGTAATGAATCAGCCGGAATGTATCGAAAAGCTGATCAACGAGTTCAGCAAATTGCCCGGAGTGGGCAAAAAAACGGCTCAAAGGTACGCTTACGCCGTTGTGGAGTGGGATAAGTCGCAGGCGGAGACGCTTATTAAAGCCGTTTCCGAAGTCAAAGAAAAGATAGGCAAATGCGAGGTGTGCGGTAATTATTCCGACGCGCCCGTGTGCGATATATGCCTAAAAAGAGATAAAAGCGTAATATGCGTGGTCAGTTACCCGAAGGACGTGCTCGCGATGGAAAGAGTGAGCGGTTTTTCGGGCGTGTATCACGTTCTGGGCGGCGTGATAAGCCCCATAGACGGCGTTTTTGAAGAGGACCTCAACGTCGAAGGACTTATAAATCGGCTGGACGGCGTTCGCGAGGTGATAATCGCCACCAATCCCGACGTCAAGGGCGAGGCGACCGCGTACACCGTTGCGAAAAGAGTAAAGGCGGCAGGCGTCAAAGTGACGCGTCTTGCGCAGGGCATAAGCATGGGCAGCGAGGTGGAATACGCCGACGAAGCCACGCTTTCGCGCGCAATACA
>JBJFAC010000063.1:0-1521 GCA_051887715.1 Candidatus Neoclostridium sp. | reverse complement strand
TATAAGCCCAAAAGTCTGCCGCTTTGCGAGTTGCCCGACGAAATTTACACGCTTTGCGTTTGCTTTACCGGAGAAGGCGAAGATTTCTATGCACTGAAAGCAACCGTGTGCGGACTTCTTAAACTGCTGGGCGCGGAAAACGTAAGCTTCGAGCGCAGTGAAACGACTTATTTACATCCGGGAATAAGCGCCGACGTATTCGTTTCGGACAAAAAAATCGGCTATTTAGGTAAAATTCACCCCGAAACGGCAAAAGCTTTCGATATTCCCGAGCACGTATTCGTTGCAGAAATAGTAATTCACGATCTGATCGGCGTTGACAAAAAAACGGTAAGATTCCGACCGCTTCCCAAATTCCCGATAGTGGAACGCGACGTTGCCGTAATAGTCAACGACGAAGTGCCCGTAGGAAAGATTATCGACTGCATTTATCAGTCCGCCGGAGAAATTTGCGACGACGTAAAGCTTTTCGACGTATACAGAGGCAATCAGATAATCACGGGAAAAAAGAGCGTGGCTTTCTCTTTGAAACTTCGTAACGACGATCATACTCTGGTTGACGGCGAAATACAGGAAGTTATGAAAAAAGTCGTGGAAGGACTTGAAAGCAAACTGCATGCAACTCTCAGATAACAATCTCGAAATACTTGCCCCGGCAGGAAATATGGAATCGCTGAAGTGTGCGGTAAACAACGGCGCGGACGCGGTTTATCTGGGACTTAAAAAATTCAACGCAAGGGCAAAAGCAGGCAATTTTTCAACGGAAGAGCTTCGCGAGGCTGTCGAATATTGCCGCTTTTTCGGCGTTAAAGTATACGTTACTTTCAACACAATCTATAAAAACAACGAATACGACGAAGTAATAGAATGTATAAAGCAATGCAGTGATATTGGCGTAAATGCCTTTATTTTGCACGATTTTGCGCTTATTTCGCGCATAAAAAGTACTATGCCTGACATAGTACTTCATCTTAGCACGCAAGCAGGTGTGCACAATTTAGAGGGCGCGATCGCCGCGGAAAGGCTGGGGTTTACGAGAGTAATATTGTCCAGGGAAACCTTGCTTTCCGACGTTGAAAAAATAAGGAAAAACACCTCGCTTGAAATAGAGGCGTTCGTTCAGGGCGCTCTTTGCGTAAGTTTTTCGGGTAATTGCTATTTTTCCTCCATGGTTTCCGGATACAGCGGAAATCGAGGAAAATGCATGCAACTTTGCAGAAAAAAATACTCTTTCAAAAATAAAAAGGCGTATTGGCTTTCGCCCAAAGACGTTTGTATGCGCGACGAAATGCAAAAGCTTATCGCCGCCGGAGTTACTTCTTTTAAGATCGAAGGACGGATGCGTCGCCCGGAATACGTCGGAGAGGCCGTTAACTGCTATAAATCAGCTCTGCAAAACAAAGAATACGATATTAACCGACTTAAAAGAATGTATAACCGCGGCGATTATACTCAGGTTTACGTTAAAAACGACCGTGAAGACGTAATTTATCCCTATACTCAAAACCACATCGGCAAAAC
>JBJFAC010000062.1:0-1524 GCA_051887715.1 Candidatus Neoclostridium sp. | reverse complement strand
ACCGTCATTTTTGCCACGTCCTCGGCGCACGAATAGCCGTTTTCGGCAGGCAATCCCGTGCAGTTAACGAAATTAGTGTTCTGCATACCAAGTTCCTCGGCTTTCCGATTCATTTGTGAAACGAACTCGTCGGTATTTCCGAAGCAATGCTCCGCCAGCGCAACGCACGAATCGTTTGCCGACGCCACGATCACGCTTTTAATCAGTTCTTCGGCTTTATAAACCGAATTTGCCGATAAAAAGGCCTGCGAGCCGCCCATAGCCGCAGCGTTTTCACTGACGCACACACTGTCGTCTAAAGAAATCTGCCCGCTGTCCAGTTTTTCAAAAATGAGATCGAGCGTCATTATTTTCACCATACTTGCAATCGGAAATCTTTCCGACTTGTTTTTAGACGCTATTACGGTCTTTCCGTCAAAATCGGAAAGAATATACGCCTTTGCGTTAATTTTTAATTCAGGCGAAGCAGCGTCGTCCTCTGCCTTTGCAATTCTGGCGCCGAGAGAGAATATCATAAGAGAAACCAGCATAACGGCTATTATAGCGACAATTTTCTTTTTCATAAAAAGCACTCCTTGTCGCTATTTTTTGCATTCTTCGTCTTTTTATACGCAGCTAATTATTCGCGGCTAAAATATCAACGCGCCGCAAACTATCGCCTGTACGGCGGAAAGAACTACAATCGCCGCGCACGCCGGGTATTGCACCGTCTCGAATAACGAAAAATCGCAATGAGAAAAGCAATTGATACTTTTTTCACACATATCAACGTACATTATCATAAAAACGGCAGCAACGAGAATCTCGAATACTATACACAGGATTGCGGAAAATAGACAGGATACGAGAAAAATTTGCATTGCCCTCATAACGTCTCCGAACTTCATTATCATCCGAAAGGCGAATAAAACCTGCCACAGCGGCGTCACTTTCGGATTACAGGAGCACGCCGCAAGCACGAGTACGGAAAAAGCGTTTCGTATCACGAGCGTGAAAAAATACCAAAAGCCCGTTTTTCTGCCGGACGCAAGCGCGAAAAACAGTCCTAACGAACTCCTTTGAATATACGTTTTTCCGTTAACCGCTATCAAAGCAATAAAAAATGAAACTATCAAAAAAGCCACAAAAACGCCCACTTTTCGCGTGTTTCTGCGTAAATCAAGTACTATGTCTGACATAATACTATAAAAAAAACGACTCATATAAATATAATATGAGTCACTTTTTGCAATTATGAATTTCCTCGATTATTAAAGAAACGTATTTTTTATTCGTAATTTTTCCGCTAACCGGCGAAGCGTATTTTCCGTACTTTTCCGCCACCGACATATTTCCAAAACTACCTTCGATTGCGTTTGAAATGCTTTTTTCAACGGTATTTGCCCGAACGTTGAATTTTTTAGCGGCCTCTTCGTATGCCTCCGACAGACCGATCCTATCGCTTAACAACCGGTCGATCACGAACATAAGATAAGCATAGCCTTTTTTATTGGGCAAAATTCTCCTTTCAATAAGCATTAAACT
>JBJFAC010000061.1:0-6575 GCA_051887715.1 Candidatus Neoclostridium sp. | reverse complement strand
GCACGCGCTGACCAAAAAATTGTCCGAGGTCAGAAAGAGCGGCGAAATACCGTATCTGCGTCCGGACGGAAAGGCCCAGGTCACGGTGGCTTACGAAAACGGCGCGCCGTCGTACGTGGATACCGTCGTGGTTTCCACTCAGCACGATGAGAACGTCACTCACGAGCAGTTGGAGCAAGCGGTGATCGAAAAAGTGATCAAAAAGGTCATCTCGCCCAAATACTACAATAAAGATACCAAAATTTATATCAATCCGACCGGTAAATTCGTTATCGGCGGACCGCGCGGCGACAGCGGCGTGACGGGCAGAAAGATAATAGTGGATACGTACGGCGGAATGTGTCCGCACGGCGGCGGAGCGTTCTCGGGCAAGGATCCCACCAAGGTGGACAGATCGGCTTGCTACTACGCGCGCTACGTCTGCAAAAATCTGGTTGCAGCTTCCGTTGCCGACAGAGTACAACTGCAGGTCGCTTACGCGATAGGCAAGGCAAATCCCGTATCCGTATGCGTGGACACCTTCGGCACGAGTAAGTTTTCCGACGCCGAAATACTCTCCTGCATAAACGAGGTATTCGATTTCCGTCCGTACAGCATAATCAAGAATCTGGGCTTAAAGCGTCCCATATACGCAAAGACCACCAATTACGGACATTTCGGCAAGCCCTATCTCCCGTGGGAGCAGACCGACAAGGTCGACGTCATCAAAAGAGAGCTCGGTATCGAGTAATGAAGCTGCGGGGAGAAATAGCAGACGTAAGATTCCGCAACGACGACAACGGCTACACGATTGCCGTTCTGGACGTTGACGGCGAGCCCGTCGTATGCGCCGGGCTTTTTCCCTCTGCCGTCGAAGGTCAGAACGTAGTGGCGGAAGGAGAATACGTCGTTCACCCCAAATTCGGCAAGCAGTTCAAGGCTACCGCGGTAAACGAAGTACTGCCCGAAACCGCGGACGGAATAGTGCGTTACCTCGGCAGCGGCGTCATAAGAGGCGTGGGGCCCGTTCTCGCCCTCAGAATAGTCGATAAATTCGGGCTGAAAACCTTCGACGTGATCGAATATTCGCCCGACAGACTCAGCGAGGTATCGGGAATAAGCAAGAAAAAAGCGGCGGAGATAGGCGAGGCGTACGGCAAAATCAAGGTGATGCAGGACGCGGTCATGTTCCTGCAGAAGTACGGCATAACGCTTAACACCGCTCTCAAAATATATGCGGTTTACGGCAAGGACACCGTGCCGCTACTGAGTAAGAATCCGTACGCGCTCATCGAGGACGTGGACGGCATCGGATTTTTCAGCGCTGACAAGATCGCGCAGAATATGGGCGTGGCGAAAAACGGCGCGTTCCGCGTTCGCGCAGGCGTTATTTACACGCTGAAGGAGAGCGCGCGTTCGGGCGGCAACACGTTTTTGCCGCAGGACGAGCTGATTTCGCAGACGGTCGCACTTCTGGGCGTGGACGAGGACTGCGTTATTCCCGTTCTGGAAGAGCTGGTTGCCGAAAGAAAACTGCGCAGATTCGAGTTTGAAAAGACCTCGATAATGCTCTCCGGCACGTACCGCGTGGAAAAGGGCGTGGCGACCGCGCTGGTAAAACTGATAGATTACGCCGACAAGCTCGAATACGACTGTTCGGGCGAAATTCAGGCGTACGAAAAGATAAACGGAATAAAATTCCACGAAAATCAGAAAAAAGCCATAACGCTCGCCGTCAATTCGGGCGTAGTGCTGATAACCGGCGGTCCCGGCACGGGCAAGACTACAATAATAAAATGTATAATGTCCATTCTGGGCAATCTGGGCATGACCTATAGGCTGATGGCTCCCACCGGCAGAGCGGCAAAGCGTATGAGCGAGGCGACCGGAGGCGAGGCAAGCACCATTCACCGCGCTCTGGGACTGAAAAGAGAGGAATATCTCGAAGAAAGCGAACCGCTCACGGGCGACGTCGTAATAGTGGACGAGTTCTCTATGGTGGATATTTATCTTATGAAGTCGTTGCTCGACCATATCACGCCGGGAACGCGATTGGTGCTCGTGGGCGACAAGGATCAGCTGCCCAGCGTCGGAGCGGGCAACGTTCTCGCCGACATAAAGAACAGCGGGCTCGTTCCTTGCGTTCAGCTCAGCAGTATATACCGTCAGGCGCTTGAAAGCCTTATCGTGTCCAACGCGCACGCAATAAACCGCGGCGATATGCCCGTGCTGGACAGAACGGACAAGGACTTCTTCTTTATGCGAGCCGGCAGTCCGGACGCCATTGCCGATAAAGTCGTGGACACGGTATCCCGAAGACTGCCTAAATATCTGGGAGTGCGCGCCGACAGAATACAGGTGCTCTGTCCGCTTAAAAACGGTCCGGCGGGCGTTATAAATCTCAATCTCCGCCTGCAACGGACGCTTAACGGCAATCAGACCGAGCGGTTAGCCTCCGACGAATACTCGTACTGCGTGGGAGACAAGGTGATGCAGGTCGTAAACGATTACGATATCGAATGGAAAATAGTCAGCGGCTACAACGTAGTCGACGGCAAAGGCGTTTACAACGGCGACATCGGCTACGTTTCCGAGATCAACGCGGCGAGAAGAGAACTCGTCGTCGACTTCGAGGACGGCAGGCGCGCGCTGTATACCGGCGAAATAATAGGAGAGTTGCAGCTTGCGTACGCGGTCACCGTTCACAAAAGTCAGGGCAGCGAATTCGACGCGGTGGTAATGCCGGTCGTGTCGGGCGCTCCGGTAATTCTGACGCGCAACCTGTTGTACACGGCAATCACCCGGGCGAGAAAGCTGGTCGTTCTGGTGGGAGAGGAGTACAACGTTAAAAAAATGGTAAAAAACGACTACGTCGCCAAGCGTTATTCGGCGCTGACCTACTTTATCAAGGACGCCGAATACGAAGTGCGGATGCTGTTCGGAAACAAAGAGGAGGACGTATGAAAAAACGGGACGAAAACGTAGTAACCGGAAAAGCCGAAAACGAACCGCAAAAGATCGAAAAAAAGCTGTTCGTCATAACGGCGGTGCTTATGGGCGTAATGGGACTGGTGCTGGGACTGTACGCCGTGGAGTTTTTAAGCGTGTATTTTCCCGATACCACGCCCGCTCAGTACGCCGTAACGTGCGCCATAACGGCTGCGATACTCGCTCTCGTAATGCTGTCGCTGAGTAAGCCCGTGTGCAAGCTTCTCAAAATACTTATGGAAAAACTGCAAACGTCGCTTTCCACGCGTCCCGTCTATAAAAGCATGAGCGTGGTATTCGGACTGATGTTCGGAGTAAGCGCGGCAATTCTCGCGGGAGCCGTGCTCAGCGTATTCGTCGACGGTTTGCCGGGCATCGTGTACGCCTTTATAATAGGCGCGTCGTTCGTCGTGCTTTCGTACGTGGCTGCCGTCGTCTTTTCCAAAATCCTGGGCTCCAACGCTCTTACCGCCGCCGACTATCAGCGCGGCTACGTAATAGCGTCCAGCGCGTTTTCCAGCGAAAAAACGTTAAAGCTCGTGCCCAAGCTCATCGGTAAGATAGCGGTAATGGACGTCACGGTATCAAGACTGAGCGCCGCGCTCATCGAGGCGCAGACCGAAGGAGGAGACGTTGCCGAAAAGCAGAAAGCGTTCGATTGCTATATGCGGCTGGAGTCGCTTGTAAACGTCCGCCTTGCCAACGGAAACCCCGCTTTGAGCGAAACGGAAAACATAGTGGCGCTCGCTCACAGCCAGAAATTTAAAATAATCGCGCTCGACAAGCTGGAGCTTTTCGACGACAACGACCTGGACGTGCTGTATTTGTCCGAAATTTAAGGCAAAATATGCAAAAAGTACGCGACTTAAGCCGCTAAGCGTTTGACTTTTTCGAGCGGAAATATTAAAATATAGGGTATTATGATAACCGTTAAAAAAGTATTTGAAAAAGACGACGTCGCCGTTTATCAGGCGTACGAAAACTGCGTGCTGGGCGAGGTGGTAACGCACGGCAACGCGATATCGTCGGAAAGCGTGGCTCCGGTGGACAACGCCCCGCTCACCCGCGACTTTTTGTTGCGCAGCGTGGTGTTTCTGCTAAGCGAGCAGTTCGACGAAGTGGCGGTGGATTATTACGACGCCTACTACGAAAAACTCGGATTTATAAAAGAAGGAGACGGACTGCGCCAAAAAAGCAGTCTGATAGTATTCCCGTCGGAATGCGGCGGACATAAGAAATAACCGAAAAACGGGACGCGTAGAGCTGAGGAGAAGCAATTATGCCAAATTTTATTGAAGAAATCATTGAAAAAGATCTTGCGGACGGCAAAATATCGGAAGTCATCACGAGATTTCCGCCCGAACCCAACGGCTATCTGCATATAGGTCACGCAAAATCCATCTGCCTCAATTATTACGGCACGGCGGTCAAGTACGGCGGAAAATGCAATCTGCGTTTCGACGACACCAACCCCGTCAAAGAGGACGACGAGTTCGTCAAATCCATTATCGCCGACGTTGAATGGCTGGGCTGGAAGGGCGAAGTTCTGTATGCGTCCGATTATTTCGACACTATGTACGAATGCGCCGTAAAGCTCATCAAGAAAGGCAAGGCGTATGTGGACGACGTCACGCCCGAACAAATGAAAGAAATGCGCGGCACTTTAACTCAGCCGGGCGTCGAAAGCAAAAATCGCAACCGCCCGACGGAAGAGAGCCTGAAACTTTTCGAGGATATGAAAAACGGACTGATCGCCGACGGAGCGCTCGTTCTCCGCGCCAAGATCGATATGGCTTCGCCCAACATCAATATGCGCGATCCCATCATTTACCGCGTTCTGAAAGCCACGCATCACCGCCAAGGAGACAAGTGGTGCATTTATCCTCTGTACGACTTCGCGCATCCCATCGAGGACGCGGTCGAGGGCATAACGCACTCCATCTGCACGCTGGAGTTCGAGGATCACCGTCCCTTCTACGATTGGGTGATCAACGAATGCGAGTTTGAAAAAAAGCCGCACCAATACGAGTTTGCGCGGCTTAATATAGAGCGCACGATAATGAGCAAGCGCTATCTCAAAAAGCTGGTGGACGAAGGCTTCGTGGACGGCTGGGACGATCCCCGTATGCCCACGATAGCGGGTATGAGAAGAAGAGGCTACACGCCCACGGCGCTCAAGGAATTCTGCGAGCGTATCGGCGTGGCGAAAGCCAACAGCGAGGTGGAAGCCGGACAGCTGGAAAGCTGTATACGCGACGAGCTGAACGCAACCGCCGAGCGCGCTATGGCGGTGCTTAACCCGATAGAACTTTCGATAACCAACCGTCCGGACGATTATTCGGAAGAGGTCGATTTCGAGATCAATCCCAATAAACCGGAGGCGGGCACGAGAAAGGTGACCTTCTCCAACACGCTGTACATCGATAAAAGCGACTTCGAGATCGTTCCTCCGCCCAAGTATAAGCGTATGACGGTGGGCGCGTATATCCGTCTTAAGGGCGCGTATATCGTCAAATGCACCGGCTACGAGGAAAAGGACGGACAGGTAACGAAGGTGTTTGCCGAAATAGTGGAAGGCACTCATTCGGGCGAAGACAATTCCGGCGTTAAGGCAAAGGGCGTAATTCAGTGGGTGGACGCAAAGAACTGCGTCGATATAAACGCCAGAGTGTACGACTATCTGCTTTTGCCCTACGACGGCGTGCACGAAGATTTCTCCGAGCGTATGAACAAAAATTCGCGCGTCGATTACAAGGCGAAGGGAGAAGCCTATCTTGCGTCCGCAAAGCCGTTGCAGTCCTTCCAGTTTATGCGTATCGGCTACTTCTGCAAGGACACCAAAGACGACGCTTTCAATCAGGTGGTAAGTCTTAAGGACAGCTTCAAGCCTCGCGCCTGAAAGAAATACAAAACGCGGACGGATTCCGTTACGGAGCGATTTTATGAAATACGATACTGCTATATTTGATTTTGACGGAACCGTGTTCGACACGGGCGAGGGCATAACGACCAACATTGCGCGCACGCTTTCGGAGATGAATTATCCGCCCCTTCCGCTCGAAACGCTAAAAAAATTTATCGGACCGTCGCTGCTCGTCAGCTTTAAAAAGTATTGCGGTATGGACGAGCGGACGGCAATCGAAGCCATATACGTTTACAGGCGCGAATACGACGAGCACGGCTACAAGCTTTCAAAGCCGTATCCCGGAATATTTGAAACGATCGCAAAACTGCGCGCCGCCGGCGTAAAAACGGTGGTTGCCAGCGCAAAACCGCAATATATACTCGATCCCACGGTGGAATACTTCAACCTGAACGAATATTTTGACAAGGTTGTGGGCTCTGAGATGGAAGGGCGCCCTGACAACGATAAAAAGACCATCGTCGCGCGCGGAATGCTGGGCGATAAATGCGTAATGATAGGCGATTCGCCGTATGACGTGCAGGGCGGCAAGGACAACGGAATAGACACCGTCGCCGTGACCTACGGCTTCGGCTTCACAAGCCGCGAGCAGGCGGAAAAAACGCACCCGACCTATATAGCGGAGAGCGTGGAAGAGTTGGAAAAAATCTTAGAGGGGTCCCTCGGTCGATGATAAAATAACATA
>JBJFAC010000060.1:0-1537 GCA_051887715.1 Candidatus Neoclostridium sp. | reverse complement strand
TCAATATTTTAACAAATTTATCAAAACTGTTTAAAAACTCTTGACAGCGGCGAAATTTTATTATATATTAGATTTAACGACAAAAAAAGGACTGAATTATGAAAAAAGAAAAAAGATTCGATATGTTTCTAAAACCGCAAAAACCGGCGTGGTATCTGGTTGCGCTGGAGCGGTTGCTCACGTTTTTCTGGATCACGTACGAAAAACTTTTCAAGGGAATGAAGATAGATAACAGCCTTACGAAGGGCATTAAAGGACCCGTGTTCTGCGTCAGCAACCACGCTTCTATGATCGATTTTCCCATTGCCGTAGCGGCGTTAAAACCGCACAAGATCACCTGGGTTGCCGCAATCGAAGAATACGACGGAAGAGAATGGCTGTTCCGCAAGATGGGAATGATACCCAAGCGCAAATTCACGCACGGAACGGTGACGGCAAAGCACATTATGCGCGCGGTAATGCAAAACAAGGTGCCGGTGGTGATATACCCCGAGGCGCGTTTCATCGTCGGCGGAATAGGCGAATGTCTGGACGGCGGCTTGGGCAAGATGATCAAGATAATGGGCGTGCCGGTCGTTCGTCTTGAAATACAAAACAACTTTCTGCGTTCGCCTCAGTGGTGCAAGCACCCGTACCGCGACGTGCCCGTAACGGCTAAAACCTACGTGCTCGTAACTGCGGAGGAGACCAAAACGCTTTCCGCCGAGGAGATACAAAGCCGTCTCGAGCAGTCGTTCGTCTACGATCAGTACGCTTATCAATACGAAAACAAGCTGCTGATGAAAAGCAAAAACCGCGCAAAGAATATTCATAAGATACTTTATAAATGTCCTCATTGCGGACAGGAATTTAAGACCGATTCGGACGGAACGCACGTCTGGTGCAACGCCTGCGGACACAAGTGGGAGATGGACGGATACAGCCGTCTGCACGCCGTGGAGGGCGAAACTTATTTCGAGCACGTGCCCGACTGGTATTTATGGGAAAGAGAGTGCGTTCGCAAAGAAGTGGAATCGGGCGAGTATAAGTTCGAGGACGCCGTGCGCGTTACGCATCACATAAATACTCACACTATGAAATACGAAGGAACGGTGCGTTGCGTTCACGATAAAAACGGCTTCACCTTCAGCGGCAAGCTGGACGACGGATCGGAGTTCGATCTTAACAAATCGGTGGCGAGTATGTATTCGCTGCACATCGACTACGACTTCCGTAAGCAAGGCAATGCGTTCGACATAGCGACCGACAGCGACACGTACTTTATGTACCCCGTCACGAGCGCGAATCCGCTCACGAAGTTGCAATTCGCGGTGGAGGAGCTGTACAACTATTACGTGCGCGAGCCGGAAGAGAAGGCAAAGGCGCAGAAAAAAGCCGAGTCTGAAAACGAGAAAACCAAAGAATAAAAATAAATGCCGTTCGACCGAGGTCGGGCGGTATTTTTCGGTGCGCGAAGTGCGTATCGCTTGACTGACTCATAATTTACGTGTATAATTATAATATGAATTACTTGTTTTTAGATATGGAATGCAGTAAC
>JBJFAC010000059.1:0-6673 GCA_051887715.1 Candidatus Neoclostridium sp. | reverse complement strand
ATAGCCGAGTATGCCCGTCCGGAGATTATGTACGATAAATGGATAAAGCAGTTGTTGGAAGAAAGCGAGCAAAAGCTTGCCGGCAACGGCAGAATAATAATGCGTATGTCGGGCACCGAGCCCAAAGTGCGCGTTATGGTGGAAAGCGAGGACGGCGCGCTGGTGGACGAGATTCTTGCGGCGTTCAAAAAATACGTCAATTCGGTGAGCGGTAATTGAGAAGATTTCTTGTAGAAGTTCAATATAACGGCAAAAACTACGGCGGTTGGCAAAGAAACGACAACGCGAACACGATTCAAAACGTGGTGGAAACGGCGCTCGGAAAGCTGTTTTCAAGCGAAATAACCGCGGAAGGCTGCAGCAGAACGGACGCAGGCGTCAGCGCAAAGCAGTATTTTTTTCACTTCGACGCCGATACGAAACTGCCGTGCGAGCGCGTGTGCTACAAGCTTAACCGCTTTTTGCCCTCCGACGTCGTCTGTCAAAGCAGCGTGGAGGTCGATAAACGCTTTCACGCGCGCAAAAACGTGATTTCCAAGACCTACGTCTACCGCTTTTATTGCGGCGAGCACCAAAAGCCGCTTATAAACCGCGACGCGTTTTTTGCAAAAGGACGCTTTGACGAAAGCGAAGCGGTGAAGGCGTGCGCGCTTTTCGTCGGCAGACACGATTTTTCGGCGTTCAGGACGGACAGCTCGTCCAAAGCCTCTCCGATAAAAACGGTGTTTGCGGCGCGGATAGACGGCTTTCCCGATTACTTCGGGTTTACGGTCGTTGCCGACGGTTTTTTGTACAATATGGTGCGCATTATGGCTGGCACGGTTATTGCCGTCGGGCAGGGCAAAATCGCGTTATCCGACGTGCAAACCGCGCTGAACGAAGGACGAAGAATAGAATGCGCGTTAACTCTGCCGCCCAAGGGCTTGACGCTGGAAAAGGTCGATTACGGCAATACGGGCGAATTTATCGTTAAATAAACGGAAAAGAAAACGGAAGCGATTGAAGCTCCCGTTTTTTTGATGCGTTTTTAAGTAATTATTCCGCGTTTTATAATTCCGATCGTTCTTTTGCGGCAACGGCGCTTTCTATCGCGCGATTGACCTTTTCCCTTGCGGCAAGCAAAGGAGCCGAGGAAGCGGGGCATTTATCGAAGCGAACTTCGCCCATCGCGCTTTCGATCAAAGCGACCGTTTGTTCCTTTCCGATAAGCTCTGCGCACAGCTGTGCGGCGCGCATATCCTCAAGCGCTTCGTAAAAGGCGACGAGGCGAATGCTCTCCAAAGCCTTGCCGTTTTCCCCGGGATACACCGAATAGCAGTCGCCCGACGGAGTAAAGAAGTCGCCGGTGCTGTCCAGGTAGGGATTGACCGAGCGCGTGGAGTACTGCGAATAGTAGAAGTTGTAGCCCCAGTGCAGAAAGCCTTTAATATCGAATTTGAACAACTGAAAGCCGATACACCTCGTCCGCGCGCCGTGCATAGCGAAAAAGCGGTTGCTGACGTTCTGCGCCTGACTGCAGCAGTAATACGCCCACAGATCTTTAACGCCTGCGTCGATAAACGGCTGAATGTGGTTGGTTGCGACGACGGGAAGGCTTACCACGCCCTTGGTGTAGAAATCGAAATGCGACAGCGCGTCCGTTACGGGATAGCCGCGAAGGAGCGGTTCCACCACCGACTTGGCTTTGCGATACTGCTCCAGGTTGGCTTCGTTGGGCTCGTCGGAAACGTGGAAATAACAGCGTTCGTCCAGTCCGCGCGCTTTCATATGCCGCAAAAAATCCGGAATGAACGCGCCGAGAAAACGCGAATATTCTTCGCCCGAGGCGTCCGTTTCCCAGCCGAATATGCGCTTTCTGCCGTCGGGCGTTTCCGCCATAATTTTGGGCGCGTGGCAGGCTCCCCACTGAGTGAAGAAGTGGGCGATTTCAAAGTACTCAAAGCCGATTTTAAGGCAGAGATCCAGCCATTTATCCAGTTTTCCGTATGAAAAAGAGTAATTTCTCTCTCCGTCCGCGCGCACGTCCACCAGCTGAACGGTGGGGCGCTCGCCGCCTACCGCGGTGTCGAGAGCGGGCGTAAATATCGGCGTAAGTATCATATTCTGACCGTTTTTTGCGGCGGTAAAAAGGAAATTTTCCACCGTTTTCCACCATTTTGCCGAAAAGACCTTTATCCCGTAGTACGTGGCAAGGCAGTCGCCGTGAAACCATTGCGTGTTTATAAGCGTCTGCTTTGGCATCGTAGCGTCGATAACGTGTATTTTAATGCGCTATGAGCACAGCACCTCGTCCGAGGCGGACATAACTACCTGCGCGTTGACGTCGCCGGCAAAGTCGCCCTTCAGCTCGACCGTGATCATAAAGGCGCGCGTCAAGCCTCCCGTAAAAGCAAATTTGCCGCGGTTTTGCGCCGGTAAAAGCAGATCGGGATACAAACCGGGGCGCTTATCTATATAATTATCGTCGTTTTTATCGGGATAGCAGGGATAAGCGGACGGAACGCACTCGACTAATCGCACCGTTGCGTAGCGCGACAGCTTTCCTTTCAGCTTAACGTCGACGAAAACGGCGCGCGGCAAAGCGCTTTGGTCCGCTCTTACCGCCAACTGAAAAGAAAAACGCTCGTTCTTCAGCACGGACAGACTTTTAAGCTGCTCGAATTTGTTTACGTCGTCGCCGTAAAAGCATTTTTCAAGCGACGAAATCAGTCTTGATTCAATCATTTTTCTCACCAATCTTTTTTTATGATTATAACACGCGCGCTCCGCAATTGCAACCGATTTTACAGCTTGTCGGAATAAAATGTAAATACCCTTTCCGAAAGTGCAATACGCAAAGCGTTTTCGTATAAAACCGAACGGGAGCGGCAGTCGCTCTCCGCAAAACTAACTGTAAAAGCAGGCGTTATTAAATTTGAAAAATGGGCGCGTAAACGTTTGACAAGCGACGGCGGTAAAGATATAATATAACCGATAAAACCTTACGGGAGATATATTATGAAGAAATTTTTGGGAGAATTCAAGACGTTTATTACGCGCGGCAACGTGCTGGATATGGCAGTCGGCGTTATCGTCGGCGGCGCTTTCACGGCAATAGTGAACGCCGTATGCAACAACATTCTGCGCCCTATCGTCAACTGGCTGCTTGCCCTTATCTTCGGTCAAAGCTCGCTTGACGGACTTTACACCTTCCTTAAAAGAGCGGAAACGCTCAACGAAGCCGGAGAGACGGTTCTCGACCTTGCCAACAGTATTTACATAGACTGGGGCTTGCTTATCAGCGCGGTAATTCAGTTTCTGCTCATTGCGTGGGTGCTGTTCTGCATCGTTAAAGCCATCAACGCGATCAAGGACGGCGCAAACGACGCAAAGAAGAAGAAAGCCACCAAAGCGGAGCGCAAAGAGATGAAAGCTTTGGGTTTGAAATACTACGATGTGGAAGAAGTCAAAAAATACCGCGAGAAAGTAGCCGCCGAAAAGGCAGCCGAGGCGGAAAAAGCCGCAAAGGAAGCCGCAATTTTAGCCGCCGCCGAGAGAGCCGCCAACCCCACTACGGAAGATCTTTTGAAAGAAATTCTCGCCCAGCTTAAGAAAAACGGCAATAACTGATCGCTGACCGGAAACTGAAAACCATTTATGTCAATTAAAAGCTTCATTAAAAACGAGCTGTGGGTATACGCGCTCACGTTTGCGCTCGGATGTTTTTACGCGCTCAGTTATTACCTTTTTATCGTGCCCAACGACTTTGCTCCGTCGGGAATAAACGGTATTGCGGTAATGATACAGTATCTGGGGCACTTCAGCATAGGATATATGTCGTTGCTTATCAACGTTCCGCTGTGCGTGTTTGCGTTTTTCTGTATTGACAGGCATTTCGCCTGCAAAACCGCAACCTTCAGTCTGTCGTTTTCGGGCGCATACCTATTGTTTCAGAACGTTCCCGCCGTTTCAAGCGTGCTGGACAGCTTTCAGTACGTTGCTCTTAAGGACGGCAGTATAGTCAGCGACACGATATACCCGGTTATGATTTCCGGACTTATATGCGGACTTTGCTTCGGCGTATTGTTCAAGTGCAACAGTTCTACCGGCGGCACGGACATTATATCGAAATACCTCAGCAAAAAATATCCGCAGCTTAATTTCTTTTTCGTCACCTTCGTCATCAACTCCGTTATCGCCGTCGCAAGCTATTTCGTCTACGGAAAACCCAACGACCAAGGAGTTATGGAATACGACTACCGCCCCGTGTGCATGTGCCTTATGTACTGCTTTATCAGCAGCTTTACGGGCAATCGTATTCTGGCAGGCTCGAAGCTCGCGTATAAATTCACGATAATAACCGATTACGCCGAGGACATCGAAAAAGAGATTATCGATAAATTGCACCACGGCGTGACCAGATTGCACGGTCAGGGCGGCTATTCGCACAAGAATAAAGAGATGATCATCTGCCTTGTCAACACGGCTCAGCTGGTCGATTTCGAGAACATAATCAAAAAATATCCCGATACCTTCTCGTTCGTCGAAAACGTCAACCAGACTTTCGGAAAGTTCAATTACTCGAAAATGCAAAACGTGATCAACTATAAAGCGCCGGAACAAAAGAAATAATCAAAAACGGAAAAAGAATAACGCTTTGGACGGCGGTATTCTTTTTTTATACAAGCAGGGAAAGACGGCAAAAAAACGGACTAACCGTTCTTTTTTGCCGACAGGACGGTTAAAACGCTCTCTTTTACGGAAAAGGAGAGGGCGAAATTGCCGTACTCGAATTTATAAACCTTATTTTCGTCGCGCTGATAGCCGGGGCGCGGATCGAGGGCAAGAACGCCGTTTATTTCGCCAAGCAGATTTTCCGGCAGATTTTCGGCGGCTTCGGGTAAGAAAACGACGTCAAGAGCGTGCTTTTCGCCGTCGGCAAAGCCCGAAGTAGCGTCCGCGCGGCAGTCGCAGTAGGGCACGTACGGCTTTACGTCGATTATCGGCGTACCGTTAATAAGATCGGCGCCTTCCACTTCGAGATACTGCGTTTTTCCGCTTGAACAAACGGATAAAAGCTTTACCGACGACAGCCCGACGGGATTGGGGCGGAGCGGAGAGCGCGTGGCGAACACGCCTTTTCTTCGGTTGCCGCCCAGCTTTGGCGGACGGACGGTGGGCGACCACTGCTTGCCCGTTTCGCCCGAAAACAACCACAGGATCCACAGGTGAGAAAACTCTTCGATGCCGTTTAATATTCCCTCTTTGCAGAATTCCGGCTCGAAAACTATTTTCGTGACGTTTTTGACAAGTCCGCTTTGCCTCGGCACGGCGAAAGAGGAGGTAAAGGCGTTTTCGGCGTGCGCGATTATTTTTAATTCGGGTACTTTGTTGTCGTTCATAAAACTATTGTACACCATAGAACGGGAGTTGTCAACCGCGGCGGTCAAATCGACCGTATAATTTTAAAAGAGAAGAAATAATGCGCTCAATCTGTTGCAAATTAACGAGGTTTATGATAAAATAAGTCCAAGCAAACCAAAGGAGATTATTTATGAACGACATCGAAATGATAAAGGCGCTTACCTTGCCCGCAGGCAAAGTGGACGCCGTTCTGGACACCGACGCGTATAACGAGATAGACGATCAGTTCGCCATTGCGTATATGCTGCGTTCGGACGAAAAGATCAACGTAAAAGAAATCTACGCCGCGCCTTTCTTCAACGAAAATTCCACCTCGCCCGAGGACGGAATGGTAAAAAGCTACGGCGAGATAGCGCATATTCTCAAGCTTATGGGAAGAGAGGATATGATCGCAAAGACTTACGAAGGCAGTCGCGTCTATATGCCGGACGAAAAAACGCCCGTTGACAGCCCTGCCGCCGCCGCTCTTATCAAGTTGTCGCAGTCCTACGACGCGGAAAAACGCTTATACGTCGTCGCAATCGGCGCAATCACCAACGTTGCGTCCGCGCTTGTTGCCGACCCCACGCTTAAAGACAGAATAGTGGTCGTCTGGCTGGGCGGACACGCGATAAACTGGTACGACACGCGCGAATTCAATATGCAGCAGGACGTTGCCGCGGCAAGAGTGGTATTCGGCTGCGGAGTTCCGTTGGTGCAGTTGCCCTGCATGGGGGTGGTTTCGGCGTTCTCCGTCACCGCGCCCGAGCTCGATCACTATCTGACCGGAAAAACGCCCGTAAGCACTTATCTTGCCGAAAACACCATCAGATATCTGGGCGGAAGAGAAAGATTCTGGAGCAAGACCATCTGGGACGTCACCGCCGTCGGCTGGTTGCTTAACGAAAACTGCCGCTTTATGCACGAGCTTACCGTGCGCGCTCCCATGCCCGAATACGACGACAGATACGCCTTAAGACAGGATTCGCACCTTATGAAATACGTGCCGTACATCAATCGCGACGCGCTTATGAAAGATCTGTTCGATAAACTGACCAAATAGCCGAAGCTCCGATCGCGTTTTATAACGATAAAAAAAAGTCCGTTTTGCGCTTTTACGCCGCTAAAACTGGACTTTTTCTTTTATTCGCGGCAATCGACAAATATTTTTCAAAATTTTTAAAAAATATGCGAAAAACAGTTGACAAAGTCAATCGATTTATGGTAGAATATGCAGGCTGTCACGAATTGAGCGTGGTAGCGGAAGCACATTGACAAAAGAATAGTGAAA
>JBJFAC010000058.1:0-1549 GCA_051887715.1 Candidatus Neoclostridium sp. | reverse complement strand
ATAGGCAAACACTCGTTTGCAAAAGCGTGAGGGCGAACTATGAAAAAAATTTTTATTGTAATCACAAGCTGTCTTATCGTGCTTTGCGGAATATTCGCCGCGGAAACGGTGACGGTAAGCATGGCAAACGACAGAAATAAGCGCGATCTCGAAAACGTATATAAAAGCGAAGTGCTGTCTCTGGGCGACTGCCTTAGCAATCTTGAAGTGAATATGTCCAAAATCACGGTGGGAAGCGGTACGAAAGAAAGTCGGGCGCTGCTCGTGGACACCTACCGCCAGGCGGAAACTGCGGCGGAGTGCGTGTCGGTGTTGCCGCTCTCGTTTGAAAATCTGACGTCCACTACTAAATTTTTCAATCAGGTGGGCGACTGGTGTCTCAGCTATATCCGAGCGATCGACGACGGAGCGGACGTGGAAGAATATAAAAACGCGTCGGACGATATTTACGCGGCGGCGCGCTCGTTAAGTCTGGAATTTAACAAAATAGAGGCGGATATCGACAAAAACGGCGTATATTCGTCCATAGGAAAGGACCGCGTCCTGCCCGTCGACTTCGAGAACGCTTTTTCGACGCATATCAGTAATTCGGTCGATTACCCCGCTTTGATTTACGACGGACCGTTCTCGGACGGCAAAACGTATAATTTCAAAGCGATAGATAATCTGCCGAAAATCGATCGCGAGGAGGCGAAAAAAATAGCGAAAGAAAAGTTCGGAATAACGGCTTTGGACGTTTTTCTAACCGAAAACAAAACTTCCGTTTATTATATCGACGGTATGACGGAGGACGGCAACTGTTCGCTTATGCTTACCGAAAAGGGCGGCGTGCCCGTAATGATGAGCAAGAGCGCGCAGGCGACCGCTCGTTCGCAAGGCGGCGATCGGGCTAATGAGGGAGAAGGAAGAGAGTACTACGAGCAAAAAGCGATCGAATATATGCAAAAGCTCGGCTTCTTCAAGCTTAAAGCAGTGTGGTATAACGCGGTGGACGGCGTTGCAGTGGTCAATCTTGCGCCCGAAGCGGACGGAGTGATTTATTACACCGACCTCGTGAAGGTCAAGCTGCTGATTCCGGGCGGCGAAATAATCGGATTTGAAAGTTCGGGATACTGCGAAAAAAATACGGTAAGAACGCTCCCCGAAAACGTCCTGCACGAAAGCGAGGCGGCAATGAAGGTAAGCCCGAAGATCAAGGTGTCGAACGTCAGATTATGCGTAATTCCGCTGGGCGAAAAGGAAAAGTTCTGCTACGAATTTGCCGGTGAATATAACGGACTCGACTATTTCGTGTATATCGACGCGGTGACCGGCGACGAAGCGAATATTCTGCGCGTAGTCGACAACGATCAAGGCAGTATGACGATGTAGCAAAAACGACTTTATAAAGAGAAAACGCTTTCCGATATGTGCAGTTCCCATAGGGATTAATAATATATAATAAAAGTATAGCACACTATACTTCACCAAAGGTGAAACGTAGTGTGCTTTTCATATCCACAAAAGAATTAAAATTAAGTTATATTTTTAGCCTTATGGCTAAAAGTGA
>JBJFAC010000057.1:0-6691 GCA_051887715.1 Candidatus Neoclostridium sp. | reverse complement strand
TCGAGTGCGTTTACTCTTCTGCGTGTGCGCTCCATCTCATCGGCGAGCATATCGACTACTGCGGAGGACAGGTTTTCCCTGCCGCGCTCAATCTGCGCACCGTAATAGTGGCGCGCAAGAACGGCGAAAACGCGATCCGCATCGCCGCAACCACCGTTCCCCAGCGCGAAACGCTGAACATAGACACTCTCGACGCTTACAAGGAGCTCAAGTGGGGCGATTATCAGGCGGGCGTTGCGTACGTGCTGCAGAACGAAGGCTATAAAATCGTGGGCTGCGACGCGCTGTACGACACCACCGTGCCGTTCGCTTCCGGACTCAGTTCTTCCGCGTCGATAGAAGTCGCAACGGCGATGATGCTCACCACTTTCTCGCACGAGGCGGGCGTGGGCGACGTCGATCTCGTAAAGCTTGCCGTTTACAGCCAGAAATCGGAAAACACGTACAACGGAGTTAATTGCGGTATTATGGATCAGTTCGCGTCCTCGATGGGCAAGAAAGACAACGCGATATTGCTGGACTGCAAAACGCTGGATTACAAGTACGTACCGCTCGATTTCGGCAAATACAGTATGGTAATTTCCAACTGCAACAAGCCGCGTTCGTTGCAGGTATCCAAGTACAACGAGCGCCGCGCGGAAGTGGAAGAGGCTCTCGAAAAACTGAAAACGGTTATGCCAGGCATCACCTGTCTCGCGGACGTAACGCCCGAGCAGTTCGATAAAAACTGCCACGTGCTCGAAGGTAAGATACTTGACAGAGCAAAGCACGTCGTCAACGAGTGCGACAGGGTTAAAAAGAGCGTTATCGCGCTTGAAAACAAGGATATCGAACAGTTCGGCGAGCTGCTTAACCAATCGCATTACAGCCTCCGCGATCTGTACGAGGTCACCGGCAAGGAGCTTGACTCTCTGACAAAGCATTCGCGCGCGTTCGAGTACTGCATCGGTTCGCGTATGACGGGCGCAGGCTTCGGCGGCTGTACGGTCAGCCTGGTCAGAAGCGACAAGGTGGACGAGTTTATCGCCGACGTATCGGAGAAATACAAAAACGAAATCGGCTACGAGGCGCTGTTCTACAAAACTTCCGTGGAAAACGGCGCACAGGAAATAAAGTAAAAAAATATAATAAGGAAAAAGAGAATACGCCTTTCTTATAAGGCGTTTTCGCAATTTCCGAGGTGGAGCAATTATGGCGAAAGAAAAGACAAAGAAAAAGGGACTGAACGGGTGCTGTATATCGCTTATAGTGGTAACCGTGATTATAATCGTGTTCCTTGCGGCGGCGTGCACCGTTGGGCTTATCTACGCGGATAAGTTCCTTAAAGCGCAGTTCGACGTCGGCGTGGGCGACTGCTGGAACATACTCACCGGAGCGCTCGACGCAAAAGAAAGCAAGGTGGTTTCCGATCCCGTTTCGGCAAGCGACGAAGACGAAATGTACGGCGAGATCAAAAAGGCTATGTTCCTTGGCGAAAACGCCGATCTTAAAAGCGTCGTTGACGAGGCGATAAATTCGTCTTTAGGCACGAACGAGGCGCGGCTCGGCTATAAGAAAGCCGCCGTGTTTGAGTCGGAGGACGGCTCGCCGGACGGAGAGCAGGCGGCGTTTATAGAGAAGATAACGCAGTTGTATTCGGACGGAAATCTCGATCTTAAAAGATTGCGCTCGTACATAGAAAACGACGTCGATATTTCCTCGGTTTACGACGAAGAAATGGTTATTTCCATCAGGGGAAACGGATTCGTCGGCACCGTAGAGAGCATACTCAATAAGTCGATAGCCTCCGATCAGAGCACCGCGGAACTTGTCGGCAGAGTGCATATCCGCGAAATAAGCTTCGGCAAAACCGGCGACGACGCGCGCATCAGAATAGTGGTAAAGCTGGACACCAAGGATGTAGTAAGCGCATATCTTGCCAAGAGCGGAGAATCGTTGCCGTCCGTGGCGGTTTCGGCTGTAAATATGCTTATGCCGAATGCGACTTTCGCTACCTTGGACCTCGTGTTCTCCGCTCCCGCAAAGCTTAATATCCGCATAAACTCTATGTCGGACGCGACTATGAACAGCCTGATGAAGTTGATAAACACCGCTTCGGGCTCGTCCACCGACATTCAGGCGGAGTTGGATAAAACCGCGGAGGAGATAGTTTCCGGCATAAGAAACGAAATGCCGGTGCTGATCGATATTCTCGGCGGAGCGGGCTCCGACGGCAAAATCAAGCTGGACGTGTACGGCTTGATCGCCGACCTTCTTAACGCGGACAAGGAAGAAGCGAACAAAGTCACCGGACGCGAGCTGGCTTCGTTGCTCGTGGGCGTGCTCGGCTCGGACGAAGAAATCGCGATAAAGGAAAAAATAGCGCTGGATTCGCGTTACGGCGAGGAAAATTGGCAAAGTAAATACGCCGCCGAACTGGTCGGCACGATGGCGGAAAGCTTCGCGCTTGCGGAAAACTATTTCGTCAACGGTCTGGACGAAAACGGCAATAAAATTCTATCGGTGGAAAACGGCGTTATCGTCGGCTCGGATAAGATAATAGGAAGAGTATACGAGGGCGCGGACGGAACGCTTTACTACAAGAGAAGCGGCGGCAGATTCAAGCTCTACGTATCGGGAAACGAGATCAGCGAGTACTACCGTCCCGACTTCGAGGAGATCCGTTCGCTCGGCTTGCACTACGCGTCGGGCGGCGACGATTACACGCTGTATCAAAATCTCGCCAAGACTAAGATATACGGCGTTTGCGGAAACAAACTGCAAATCAAAAACGGCGAATACGTCGAACTGACGGTGCTGTACGCCGACGAGGAGGGCAACGTCTATTCTTCTGCGGACGCAAAGCCCGGTCTCATCGAAATAACCAAGGAGAAGCTCGGAGTAGACGTGGTGAAAAACCTCGTTATGTCCGAAGAAATAAGCGTTGAAAAAATACTCGACCTCATCGATTTCTCGTCGTTACGGGTAAACGGAACGGACGCTTGGAATAAACCGATAAAAATAACCGACGTTCAGTTCGCCTCGCTGCTCGACGCGTACGTTGCCGAGAACACGGACGAAACGCTTAAAAAGGCGAACCCGAAAGTCGCGTTCGCTAAAATCGATTGCGACGACCGCGCGACGGTAAAGCTTACGCTGGGTATGACGATAAGCATTGGATCGCTGGTCGAGGGCGAAAGCAAACAGCTGATAGAAACGCTGATAGGACGGGAAATATACGCGGAAATAACCTTCGACGTAACGCCCGATAAGCAAGAAAGCGCATACGAAAGAACGGTGGTTCGCTACAACGATCTCAGCGGAGCGCGCACCGACGAAATACTTGCCACTATCCGGAAACTCAGCGGAGAGGTCGACGTGACCGGTATGCTCGAAAATGCGGCAAGACAGGTCAGAGACGCTATTAAAACGCTCAACCAAAACGTTAAAATAGAATTTATCGACGGCGCTATGAATATCGCCACTCCCGCGGAAATAGTGGGGGCAATGCTGGGCGGAGAGGGAATAGACGGCGCGTCGCTTGCGTCCGCGGTCGGACTCCTTCTGACCAGCGACGGAGACGCAGCAATAGCCGCCGAAAAGCACTTAAAGCCCGAATTCGGCGCGGAAAATTGGGAAACGACGGGCGTAAACGAGTTCGTAAGTAATTTCTGCGAGGCGTTTATATTCGATAAAAGCCGCTTTGTCGCGGAAGGCGGAGCGGGCTATTCGCTGGATAAAGTAATGGAACTCGCCACTAAAAGCGACTTCGGCATAAACGACGTTAAAACGTACCTCGACTACGAAACGATGAAAACCGACGGGTTCTCGCAGTGGAAGAACGATTTTGCGGCTTCGGACGTGCAGATCGCCGCGGTTGCCGACTACTTCCTGAAAGGCGAAGACGGTATGGCGTTCAAGCCCGAAATAATAAGCGTTCACGCCTTCACCGAGGGCGGTCGCGATAAACTGAGCGTGGCGGCTTCGGTAAAAACGGGCGATCTTTTCGCCGAAAACGCAATAATATCCCGAATAGCCGAAGTGCTTGGCGAAAATATTTTCGTAACCCTCACGGTGGACGTAGGAGAACAAGACGAAAACCGCGCGGCTACCGTGCTGACCTTTAACGATCTCGACGCGAAAAAGACGGACGAGGTGTTTGGGACTTTGCAGAAAATCTCCCCCGATTTCAACGTGGAAACGGCGTTCGGAGAAGTGGAAAACGCCGTTCGCTCGTGGATCGGTCAGATGAGAAGCGGAATGAAGATCGCGTTCGGCAACGGAGAGATCGTGTTCGACGCGCCCGAAAATCTGATTTACAAATCGGTTATCGGCGCTCCCTCGGCAGACTTTACCGCGGACGATTTTGTGGACGCGCTCAGCGCGCTGACCACGTCGGCTAACAACGACTACAAAAACAACGGCGGCTTTATCGCTTCCACCGCAAACGACGCGCAAAGCAAAGAATACTGGAACAACGTTCTCAAAGAGAAATATTTTATAAACACCGATATTAACGCTCTCTTCGGCGCGCTCGTCGGAGGAGGAGACGTATACGGCGTCGTTATGGACGGAATGGAAAAATCGCAGTTCGTCAAGGCGGACGGCTCGTACGCGCACTCGTCGGTTGCCGACGCGCAGTATAAAGCGGACAACGCGAAATTCGCTTGGCTGATGCGCGCAAATTCGTCGTCGATAGCGTCGCTTGCCAAAGCCGATATGCTTGAAAACATACAGGTTTACGACGCAGGCGTGACGGAAGTGAGAGGAAAAGCATACGTTTCCGTCACCGTTTCTCTGCTTGCTTCCGACCTGATCGGCGGAATGGGTTCTTTGGGCGACGTCAAGCAGATAATAGAAAGCGTTCTGCCCGAAAAAGTAGCCGTAAGGTTCGGCTGGGCGGACGGCGAGAACGTTCGCTTCTCCTGCCTGGGCATGAACGACGAGCAGACCGCGCTCGTCGAAAAACTGCTTGAAAAACTCGGAGGAGCAAAGGTGTTCGGCTCGGACGGAGCGATCGCCGGGGCAGCGGCTTCGATACGCACCTATTTCGACGACAATTTCGTCGTGGGAACGGAAGGCGGCAAAGGATACGTCGCAATGCCCGATTTCTACGAGCTGATCTCCAAAAACGTGTTCCCGCCCAAGGCAGGCGCGGAGAACGTCACGAAGGAAGACGTGTTCGCTCTGTTGAAAACGCTTAACGAGCGCCCCGAAACTTCCGGCTCGTTCGATTCCGCGTTGGTCGGCTACGAAAGCAGCGCCGCAACTACAAGCAAGCTTCAGACGTACGTTCACGCCGAAAACTACAGCCTTGTGGGAGCGCACGAAAACATTTCCGTTTCGCTCGTCGATCCCGTGGCACAGCTGAAGGCGACCGTGCTGTACTCGCCAGCTATTTCAGGCGACGCAGGCAAAATTCTGCCCGACAACCTGTACATCACGATCGACTACGACGCGCACCCGGTCGTATCGGGATTCAGCGTCAACATCGACGGATCGACCGCTTCGGCAAAGATAAACAAGGGCGAAAATCAAGAGGCTGCGGAGCGCTGCTTCGCATACTTGGGCATCGACGTGGAAGCGGCGGTCGCCAACGTTAAATCGCAGCTCGATAACTATATAAGAAGCTATCTGTAAACCGAACGCAAAACGTCGGCAAACGGCGGGCGCATTGCGCCGACAAACGCAAAACCGACCTTTAACTCTAAAAAACGAATCGCACGGCACTTCTCCGCGCGGTTCGTTTTCTACTATGCGTTTTAATCCGCGCCGATTTGATAATAATATGTAAAGTGACAAAAATATGTGAAAACTCGCTGAAAACAAACCAAAATTGCAGGTATTTGATTAAAAGCAGTTGATTAAAATAAAAGCGTGTGGTATAATTTCATTATGAAAAAAACAATTAAGCGCAGTTTAATATCGTGTTTGTTCGCAGCGCTGACGGCTTTTGCGGCGTTTTTTGCCGGTTGCGGTTCGCTTACGGGCTTTCTGGATAATCTGAAATCCGGCTACTCGGTGTATTTCGTCGACAGCGCGATAACGCTTGAAAAGGGCGAACAGCGCACGTTCTCGTACGAGGATCTCAAGTTTGCGGACCTAAGCGAAAGCGTCGATCCGTCCGCAATTAATTTTTCGCTCGATTCGTCCGATTCGATAACGGTAGGCGCGGCGGGTAAAACGGTAACCGCCCGTTCCGCGGGCACTGCGAGAGTAACGCTCACCACCGAGCAGGGCTATAAGGCGTATCTCGACGTGACGGTAGCCGAAAGCGCTTTCAGCGCAAAAATCGCGTTTCCGCTCGGCAGAGTACTGCCAGTAGACGGCGAGTATTCGGTGGACGCGTATCTCGTCTTAAACGACGGAGAGAGGAGCGCCTCCGACTATAAAATCGCCTGGAGCGTCAACGGTAAAGCGGTGTCGTTTACCGGCAATCCGCTTACCCTGTACAAGCAGAGCGCAGGCGTTTACGAAATTAAAGCCACCGTAACGAGCGGCGGTAAAACGCTTTCCGCAACGGCTACGGCGGTGTATACGGAAGGAGAAATCACGGCGCCCGAAATAGTCGCCGGCACCGAGCCCGTTTCCGTGGGAGAAAAAAAGACGCTGACGCTGAAAGAAAAATTCGACTACGCCGAGTGGTACGTTTCGGACAGGCTTGCGGGCGAGGGCTCGTCCTTCGATTTCAGCGCCGAAAAGCCGGGAAAAT
>JBJFAC010000056.1:0-6702 GCA_051887715.1 Candidatus Neoclostridium sp. | reverse complement strand
AGCGCGGGGTAAAAAAGTCAAAAAGCCTTGATTTTTTCGTTGCAATAGGCTATAATAGTACGTAATCAATAACGAGAGGCAAAAATATAATGTTAGACATCAGATTTATAGTGGAAAACGCACAGGCGGTCAAGGACGCCATGGCTACCAGAAGCGGCACGTACGACGTGGACAAGGTGGTCGAGCTGGACAAGCGCCGCCGCGAGATAATAAGCGAGGTCGAAGCCCTCAAAGCCGACAGAAATAAGGTGACGGCGGAGATCGCAAAGATAAAAAGAGCGGGCGGCAACGCCGACGCTCTTATCGCCGAGCAAAAAACCGACGGCGAAAGAATCAAAACGCTGGACGCAGAGCTCAGTCGCGTGGCGGCAGACCTTCGCACCGCCGCTCTGTCCGTTCCCAACATTCCCGACAAGAGCGTTCCGATCGGCAAGGACGACGGCGACAACGTCGAACAGCGCAGATTTATGGAGCCCACGAAGTTCGATTTTCAGCCCAAAGCGCATTGGGATATAGGCGCCGACCTCAATATTCTCGATCCGGCAACCGCCGCGAAGATCACGGGCGCGCGCTTTACCGTTTATCGCGGCTTGGGCGCAAGGTTGGAGCGTGCCGTGTACAACTTTATGCTGGACACGCACACGGAAAACGGCTACACGGAAATTTTTCCGCCCTATATGGTCAACCGCGACAGTATGACGGGCACGGGACAGCTCCCCAAATTCGAGGAAGACGCGTTCTCGCTTAAAAACTTCGACTATTTCCTCATTCCCACCGCGGAAGTGCCGGTAACCAATATGCTGCGCGACGAAGTGGTGGACGCAAAGGACCTGCCCATTCGTTACTGCGCGTACACCGCTTGTTTCCGTGCGGAGGCAGGCAGCGCGGGCAGAGATACGCGCGGACTTATCCGTCAGCATCAGTTCAATAAGGTAGAGCTGGTCAAGTTCGCGATGCCCGATCAAAGCTGGGACGAGCTGGAAGACCTCACGCGTGAAGCCGAAAAGATACTGCAGCTTCTGAAACTGCCGTACAGAGTGGTGTGCCTGTGCTCGGGCGACCTCGGTTTCAGCTCGGCAAAGACCTACGATATCGAAGTGTGGATGCCTTCCTACGGCAGATACGTCGAAATTTCGTCCTGCTCTAACTTCGTCGATTATCAGGCGAGAAGAATGAACATAAAGTACAAAAAGGACGGTAAAACGGGATTTTTGCACACGCTCAACGGTTCGGGACTGGCGGTCGGAAGAACGGTTGCCGCAATTCTCGAAAACTACCAGAACGCCGACGGCACGGTCACCGTTCCCGAAGCGCTGGTCAAATATATGGGTACGGACATAATTAAGTAACGGAAAGAGTCACGAAAGAGGAGGAACGACGGAGTGAAGTCCATAATATCTTTTCTCACGTTTATAGTGGAAGGAATAGCCCGCGCGGTAGTTTTTTTGCTGTCCACGCTCGGCTTGTGGATTCCCGCGTTGTTCTGCGCGCTTTTCTTTCTTGTCTGCGCGATATCCGGTACGTCTTTTTCCGAGGTAAGCGGCATATTCTTCGTAGGACTGACGCTGTCCGCTCTGCTGTCCTTGGGAATATCCGTGGCGCAGGTGCTGAAAAAGAAAGAGCAAAAGCGGCTGGGGCGTTCCGCCGATAAGCCGAAAAAGCTTAAAAGCGCCAATAAAAACGAAAAAGCCGAAGCAAACGATTTCATTACTCCGAATATTATAGGGGCAAACGGCTATCCTCAGCAGGGCTATTCGCAAGGCTATCCTCAACAGAGCTATCCGCAAGGCTACCCTCCGCAGGATTATTCGCAGAATTATCCGCAAGGCTACCCTCCGCAAGGCTATCCGCAGAACTATCCGCAAGGCAACCTCCAACAAGGATATCCGCAGAACTATCCGCAAGGCTACCCTCAGCAAGGCTATCCGCAGAATTATCCGCAAGGCTACCCTCAACAGGGCTACCCGCAGCAAAATTACCCTCGGCAGAACTATACGCAATCGCCGTATAACGATTATTCGGGCGCACAAGCCGCGCAGAACGGAAACGGTTTTGCGTCGTATTCGGGCGGAGAGAAAACCGACGGCGGCTCGGGAAGCGCTTACGAACAGGCTAAAAAGAGCATGAACCGTGAATTTTTCGGCTACGACTCTCCCGGAAAAAAGGACGAAACGCCCTCGTATAACGACTTAAAGCCCAAGGAAAACGCCTTCGGCTCGTTCAACGAAAAGCCGCTGGGTGTGTTCCGCACCCGCACCGATCCCGACGTCGTGATATACGAATACGCCGACAGGATCGAGTACTATCGCAAAAACGCTATGGGCGGATTGGACTACGTGCGCTCGGAAACCAAATACAACTGACAACAAAATCACGCTATCGACAAAATCAAGCAAAATAATGCGTTTACAAAATGATAAAATACACTCGAACTTATAAATTCGGGTGTATTTTTATGGTTAAAAACGATATTAAGAAAAGTCTGATCAAATATTCGGCGCTGTCGCTCGTATTGCTTGCCGTCAGCTTTGCCGAGATCAACGGATTGCAGCCGTTCGGGCTTGCGCTGTTCGCCGCGTTGGTTTTTTCGGGCGCGAGCTCTTTCGTTTTGCTCGTGCCGCTTTCCGTCGGGCAACTGCTTGCCTGCGCGGACTGGACGGTGGCGGCGGCAAGCGTGTCGGGAGCCGTGCTGATAGCGGTTATCGATTTTCTCCTGCGCAGAAAGGAGCAGATTTACGGCGTGGCGGTTATGATATGTCTGACCGCGCTCGCCACCTGTCCCGTTACGGCTCTGCTGGTGGCAAAAGGCTGTCCCGTCGTGTACGCGGTGATAGCCGACTGCCTGTATCTGATTTTTACGTACGTCGGCTACGGAATAGCCAAGCCTCTCCTATACTACGATATGAAGCGCGAACTGCTGGACACCGAGAAAACCTGTCTGTACGTCGTGATCACCGTGGCGGCAATGGGAGTAACCGCCGTCGGCACGCCGGGTAACGTCCTGCTTTTCCTGATAGCCGGAGCGGCTTTGCCGTTTTCGTGTAAGCTCGCCGGTAAGGGCGCTTGCGTTATGACCGCTCTGTCGCTGGGGCTTGGAAGCGCTTTTTGCACTCTGGAAGTTACGGCGGTGGCGCTGTTCGGGCTGATAGCGCTTGCCTCGTGCGCGTTTATTTCGTCGCACAAAACGCTGTCGCCGCTTGCGCAGGTGTTCGCTCTCGTCATATTCGAGCTGTTCTTTTCCGTGCCGTACGTCGATCTCGGATATCACGCGGGCGCGTTGCTCGTCGGCGGAGCGGCGTTCGTTTTCACTCCGGACAAAGCGATCGGCGCGCTGAAAAGCAGGTTTTTCTCCTCGGACAGTGGCGACGCCGTTCGGCATATCATCAATAAAAACAGAGCGGAGCTTGCCGCAAAGTCGCGTTACGTCGGAAACGTGTTCGGCGAAATGAGCGCGCTTTTGGGCGGAAGCGAAAACACGGGCGAGAACGCCGTGGACGCGGCGGCTAAAGAGGTGATCCGTTCCGTGTGCGAAAAGTGCGAACGCCGCAGGGAATGTTTAAGCGTCGACACGGACAGGCACATCTATTACGTGTGCGAAAAGTGCTACGAAAAAGGCAGAACGTCGATAAACGATCTTCCGCGCGATCTTGTGGACAGATGTCTTTACCTCGGTAAAATAATGTCGGTATGCGGCGGCGCCATGCGACGGGCGGGCGCGTCTATGGAGAACGACCAAAACGAAAACAAGGTCAATAAAACGGTTGCGCGTCAGCTGGCTAACGCCGCCTCTATCCTGCAGGCGATGGGCGATTCCGTCGCGCGGCCGGTGACGTTCGACAAAAAAACGGAACGAAAAATAATCGAGGAGCTAAAATACTACAACGTAGTTTGCAGTGAAATACTGCTGTGCGGCGGCGAAAAACCGTTCGCAACGGCGATAATACGCTCCGAAAGCGCGTCCGAGCGCAAGCTGATCGCCTCGGTGGTCGGCAAATGCGCGGGCGTTCGGTTTGCGGTCAAAAACGTTTCGGACAGCGCGGTAGCAGGTTGGTCGGTGATGGATCTGGAAGCCAAGCCCAGGTTCGACGTCGTGTTCGGCGTAAGCGCCAGACCGCTGAAGGCGGAAGCCACGGGCGACACTCATTCGTTTATGAAAACGGGCTCGGATAAGTTTTTAATGGCGCTGTGCGACGGTATGGGAGCGGGCAAAAAGGCGTACGAGCTGTCCGCAAAAGCCGTTTCTTTAGTGGAAAGCTTTTATAAAGCCGGATTCGACCATCGGATAGCGGTGGAGGGCGTGAATAAATTTCTAAGCTCCGAGGGCGGCGAGAACTTTTCCGCTCTCGACATAGCCGCGGTCGATCTGTCGGAAGGCAAAGCCGATCTCGTCAAGCTTGCCGCGCCTCGCTGTTTCGTCAAAAGAGCGGATTACGTCGAGGCGTTCGACAGCGCTTCTCTTCCGCTGGGCGTGATAGCGGACGCAAAACCGAGCGTCACGAGCGTGGAGCTTAACGACGGCGACGCCATAATTCTGATGTCCGACGGCGTTACTCAGCGCTTTGACGAGGAAGAACTTGCCGCCTTAGTTAACCGCACCTCCTGCGTTAATCCTCAGTTGATGAGCGAAGAAATTCTCAAAGCCGCGCTGGAGCGTAAAACCGAATACGACGACGATATGACGGTTGCCGTCTGCCGCGTGTTCTTGTCACAATAGCGTAAGTCGGTCGGGCGGCAAAAAAGCATAATCTGCCGCGGAAATGGCACAATGTCGTTTATTTTTTGAAAAAGACTTGACAACGCGGCGAGCCTTACTATATAATTAAACCGTGCCGAAGGAGTTTTCACAAGTTCATATCGTTTTAACGGCGGTCACGATTGCGCTTTCAGTAGCGTTCGCTTTATGGACGGTTTTGGGCGGAAAAGCGCGGTTTTTCGGAAAAAAAGCGGTCGCCGTAACCTTTTTCACGCTGTCGGCGGTCACCGTTTTGATTGCCGTCTGTTTCGGGATCGCTTCCGTTTTCAAATTCGTTTCGGTGGGCGGATACGGCGTTAACGGCGACTTTGCCGTGGTAAGCGGTAAATTTACGTATTCCGTTCCGTTTTTCAGCGAGGCGTTCAAGGCGATATCGTCCTACGAATTTTTTGCGGCGATATGCGCGCTTGCGGTCGCGCTTGCCGTTACGGGAACGGTAACGCAGTCGGTCCGCTCGTCAAAGCGCAAAGCGGCAAAAATCAAAGCCGAACGGGAAGCGGAACGCGCGAAAGCGGAGCAGACTGAAAAGCTAAGCCGCGAAAAGGAGCAGGAACGAAGATTCTCCGCTCCGGGCGTGTGCACTCTCGGCAATAAAAGAATAATAAAAAGCAATGCGGCGGCGCTCTATGCCGAATATCTCGAAGACAGGCGGAAAGACGAAGACGCAAAGAGCCAAACTATATAATTCAAAGGAGAAAAATATGTATTACGTAGGAATAGACATCGGCGGTACCAGCGTCAAAGCCGGAATTGTGGACGAAAAAGGCAAAATAATAATCAAGTCCGGCATACCCACCGCGCGTACAAAAAATTACGAGGACGTGGTTACTCCCGTTTGCGAGCAGATCTTAAAGCTTGCCGAAAGCGCGGGTATAACTATGGACGAAATCGCCGGCGTGGGCGTGGGTTGCCCCGGAATGATCACCAGCAAGACCGGAGTCGTGGACTACACCTGCAATCTGGGCTGGGAAAACGTTCCTCTCGCGGACGCGTTCTCCCGTCGGCTGGGTAAGCCCGTATACGTAAGCAACGACGCCAACGTCGCGGCTTTGGGCGAGGCAATGTTCGGCACGGGCAAAAGCTACGGCGACGTGATTTTCGTCACGCTGGGCACGGGTGTGGGCGGCGGCGTTATTATCGACGGCAAGCTGTTCGAGGGCTTCGAGTCCAAGGGTACGGAGCTGGGACATATGGTCATAATCAAGGACGGAGAGCTCTGCGGCTGCGGCAGACGCGGCTGTATGGAAGCCTATTGCAGTGCCACCGCGCTCATCCGTGACACCAAACGCGCTATGAACGAGGACAAACAAAGCGCTATGTGGCGGTTCGTGGACGGCGACGTAGATAAAGTGGACGGCAGAACGGCGTTTGAATGCAGTAAAACGGGCGACGCTTCGGCAAAGAAGGTCATCGACAATTACTTGGCGTATCTGGGCGAGGGACTGTCCAATTTCGTTAATATTTTCCGTCCGCAGGCTATCATTCTGGGCGGCGGAGTGTGCGCGCAGGGCGACTATTTGGTTCAGCCCGTCCAAAGGTACGTGGACGAACACACCTACGGTATCGGTAGAGCGCCCCGAACGCTTATTCTCACCGCTACCCTCGGCAACGACGCGGGACTTATCGGCGCCGCTTCGCTTGCAATAAGCAGATCGAGCGACCGATAATTCTTATCCGTCCGATCGTAAAAACGATCGTTTAATGCGAAAAAGATAAAAAAGCAAGCAAAAAAGCGTAAAAAGCAAAAAAAGCACGGACGAGCACCGCTCGTCTGTGTTTTGCGCTATATCCGTTCAATTGTTGTATTCCCCCAACGATACCGTAGGGGCGAGCATTGCTCGTCCGTGTTTTTGTTTTTTTGTAAAAATTAAATCTTCGCACTATTCGACCTTTTTGGCTCCATCCGGGAGGGAGCCGGCGCCGTCAGGCGACTGAAGGAGAATGCGTCT
>JBJFAC010000055.1:0-6708 GCA_051887715.1 Candidatus Neoclostridium sp. | reverse complement strand
CGCCGCCACCTGCGAAACGGACGGAGTAAAAACGCGTAAATGCAGTAAGTGCGACAACGTTGAAATAGAAAAGGCTGAAGCACTTGGACACAATTACGTAAACAGCGTTTGTACAAATTGCAACGACGATATTTCCACAAAGGATTTGCAATACGCCGCAGGAACAGAAGAGAACACCTGCGTTGTTGTCGGAATAGGTATGGCAATTGAAAAAAATGTAATAATCCCCGGTATATACGAAGGTAAAACGGTTGTCAGAATAGTAGATGAAGCATTCCGTGAGTGCAACATAAGGAGCGTTGTAATACCCGACAGCGTTACGAGTATAGGAGCTCGTGCGTTCTATGGTTGCAGCAACCTGACAAGCTTAACGATACCAAATAGTGTCACGAGCATAGGAGACAGTGCTTTTGAGGAATGCAGTAGTTTGATGAGTATAACGATAGGAAACAACGTTACAAGCATAGGAGACTGTGCGTTCTCTTTTTGCAGTAATCTTATGAGCGTAACGATACCGGATAGCGTAACGAGCATAGGACGCGAGGCGTTCTATTGGTGCGACAGCTTGATAAGAGTGACCATTGGAAACGGCGTAACGAACATAGGATACGGTGTATTTCAGAACTGTAGTAGTTTGAAGAGCATAACTATCCCCGATAGCGTAACGAGTATAGAAAGAAGTGCGTTCTATGGCTGCAATGAACTGCTACAGGAACAGGAAGGAGTGTATTACGTAGACGGTTGGGTTGTAGATGCCAATACAAGTTTAGCTTTAATTAATATAAAAAAAGGAACACGAAAAATTGCAAATAGCGCGTTTTTCGGTTGCAGTAACCTTACAATAATAACGATCCCCGACGGCGTAACGAGCATAGGATACGGGGCGTTCAGAGGTTGCAGTAGTTTGAAGATCATAACGATCCCGAATAGTGTCACGAGCATAGGAAACAGTGCGTTCTCCTCTTGCAGTAGTCTGACAAGCATAACTATAGGCAGCAGCGTCACGAGTATAGGAGAAAATGCGTTCTCTTGTTGCAGCGGACTCACGAGCATAACGATACCGAACAACGTAACTACCATAGGCGCTTCTGCGTTCGCTTATTGCAGCGCTCTTACTCAGGTTAATTATAAAGGAACGGAGGAGCAGTGGAATAAAATACAAATCGGCAAAAACAATTCCTATCTTATAAATGCCAAGAGAAATTATATTTAAACGATAAGCGGGTTTATTGCCTTAAACATTTTCTTATAACGTAACACGCAAAAAAAGGAGCTGCAGCAGCGACTGTCGTTTCTTTTTTTTAACGATATATTTTGCGGAGAGATAAATGCTTTTGAAACGCTTGAAATTTCACGGTAAATATGGTAGAATAGGGATATGAACGTAAACGAGCTGATTAACAAACACGGATTCAGGTTTTCCAAAAAATACGGTCAGAATTTTATCGGCGACGAGAATCTGCTTGCGGCGATAGTATCGGACGCCGGGGTTACCGAAAGCGACGCGGTTATAGAAATAGGCGCGGGCGCGGGCACGCTGACTCGTCAGATAGCCTTGAAGGCGAAAAGGGTAATTTCCTTTGAAATAGATCGGTCGCTGGAGCCGGTGCTTGGCGAAAGTCTTGAAGGGATAGACAACGCGCAGGTAATTTTTGCCGACGTAATGGAGTATACGCCCGAAAAGATAGACGAGATAGCGGGCGGAAAATTCAGGCTTGTGGCAAATCTGCCGTATTACATCACGACTCCCGTGCTTTTCAAGTTGTTCGAGTGCAAAAATATGGTATCCGCGACGGTAATGGTGCAAAAAGAGGTAGCCGAGCGCATATGCGCAAAGCAGGCAACGCCCGAATACGGGGCTTTGTCGGTGGCGCTTCAGACCAAGAGCAAGCCCGTCGTGACCAGGATAGTCAAGCGCACGTGTTTTACTCCGCCGCCCAACGTGGACAGCGCGATAGTGCGAATGGACAGAGTGTACCGCTCGGACGTCAAGAGCCCCGAAACGCTTGAAAAACTGACTCGCGCGGCGTTTGCGATGCGCAGAAAAACGCTTGTGAACAATCTGACGAGCGCAATGAACGTTTCGAGAGCGGATGCGGAGGCGTTGCTTACCGCCTGCGATATTCCGGTGATGACGCGCGGCGAGGCGTTGTCCGTGGAGCAGTTTATAAGTCTTTCAAATCTGATAGCCGAGAAGCGATCGGAAATACAATAAATAAGGTAAGAAAATGAGCGAAGTAATGAAGATAGGCTGCTCGGTGCAGATGCTGTTCGACGATTACCTGGTGGACGGCGAAAAAACTACGGCTCCCGTCGTGCAGAAATCGCCCGAAAGGCGCAATAAGATCGCGGATTTCGACGCGCCCTGGGATAACGACAGCATTTGTTATATGCAGGCGATAAAGCTTGCCGAAAACGATTACCGACTGTATTACAGGACTACCAAAACCGACGACGCCGGAATACTGCACGGAATGATATGCGTGCTGTTTTCCCGGGACGGAGTGGACTGGTTTCGCCCGGAACTGGGACTTTACGAGTTTAACGGCAGTAAACGCAATAATATCGTAACGGATCGTCCGGAGGGTGAAATGCACGCTCTTGACAATTTCACCGTTTTTTACGACGAAAATCCGCGTTGCAAGCGCGGAGAGCGGTTCAAAGCGGTGTCTCAGTGCCAGGTAATGAATCCTGGAGGAAAGGGTTATTTCGATTTCGAGAACTATCTGGGCGCGTTCACTTCCGAGGACGGACTGTCTTTTTCACCTGCCGGCTATATTATGAAGGGCTGGCATTGGGACGACGAGGAGTATAAAAACTCCGAGAACGGCGTTCTCGGTTTCGATTCGCAGAATCTGTGCTTCTGGGATAAGGACAAAAATTGCTACGTGCTGTTCGTGAGGGGATTTCACGACGTGGTTTACACCGAAGACGGAACCGAAAAAACGCTGCCGAGAGTGCGCGATTTCCGCGTTTTGTACAGCGACGACTTCAAAAACTGGACTAAGCCGCAGATAGTAAACGTCTCTAAGCCCGTATATCCGCTTTATATCAGCAACGTCAATAAATATAAGGGGATTTACGTCGGCATACCGGTCAGATACTGCGAGCGGAGCGAATGGGACGACAGCTTCGAGCAGCTTTGCGCAAAACAGCGCAGAAAGCTCGTGATGCAGGGCGAAAAGCGCAGCGGGCTGGCTCTTACCGACTGCACGCTGATGTATTCTCGCGGCGATCTGACGCATTTTACCAAAACCGACCGACCTTTTTTAACGCCGGGACCGGAGCATAACAACAACTGGTTTTACGGTAACTGTTACGTCTCTCACGGAATTATCCAAACCAAAGCGCCGTTCGAGGGAGCGGACGACGAGCTGTCTTTTTTCGCTACCGAAAACTACCGCTCCGGCGTTAACTGCACCGTGTACAGATACGTTTTAAGACAGGAGGGCTTTTTTGCCAGAACGGGCGACTTTCAGGGCAAAAAGGTGGTTACAAAGCCGTTCGTGCTCGAAGGCGACAGGCTGTTTATAAACTTTGCAAGCTCGGCGTGCGGCGGCGTTGCCGTTACGGTCAAAGAAACGGAATCGGGCGAAGAATTAAAATCGTGCAGGCATTTCGGTAACCGCGTAAGACGGTTGGTTTTCGCCGATCTTAAGCGCTTCGTCGGCAAAGTCGTAACTATGGAATTCGATCTGATCGACAGCGAGCTGTATTCGTTCGTCGTGGAAAAAAGCGATACTGATAAACCTCAAGGAGAAGAAAAATGACCGATAAAAGCGCTCTTTCCGAGAAAAAATTGAACGCTGATCTTTGCGTGGTAGGCGGCGGAATAGCCGGCACTTTCGCCGCGATCACGGCGGCTCGGCTGGGACTTAAAACCGTGCTTATTCACGAACGGCCCGTGCTTGGAGGCAACGCTTCAAGCGAGATCAGGATGTGGATATGCGGCGCGCAACAGCGACTGTACAGAGAGGCAGGGCTCCAGGAGGAGCTTGAAATTAAAAACTTTTATTTCAATCCCACGAAAAACTGGTATCTGTTCGATTCCGTTCTGTACGATATGGCTATGAGCGAAAGCAACCTCACCACGCTGCTTAACTGCACCTGTTTTGCCGCCGATTGCGAAAATCAGACTATTAAAAGCGTGACGGCGTATCAAATGACTACTCAAACGCTGATCGGCGTTTCCGCCGAGTATTTCGCGGACTGTTCGGGCGACAGCATACTTGCGCCTCTTTCCGGAGCGAACTTTATGTACGGCAGAGAAGCTGCTAAGGAGTACGGCGAATACGTGATACGTTCTCACGAGGTGGGCGACGATAAGACTATGGGCAACAGCGTGCTGATACAGGCGCGCAACGTGGGGCACAAGGTCGACTTCATCGCTCCCGAATGGGCGGAAAAGGTCAGCGTGGAAAAACTGAAAAGCAAGGGCGCGGACCTCAAGCGTCCCGACGAGAATTTTTGGTATATCGAGCTGGGAGGATGCGGAGACGTAATAGCGGAAGCCGAAACGCTGAACAGGCGCCTTCTCGCTATATGCCTCGGCGCGTGGGACGCTATCAAAAATTCGGGACGGTTCGACGCCGACGATTACGAGCTTGAATTTTTGGGCTTTTTGCCGGCAAAGAGAGAGTCTCGCCGCATGAAGGGCGACTACGTTCTTACCGCCAACGACGTTTTAAACGGCGGAAAATTCGAAGATACCGTGGCGTACGGCGGCTGGGGATTGGACGATCACAATCCGGACGGCTTTGACGGCGAGGAAAGTAATTACAATCAGCCGGTGGGAAGCGTTTACGGCATACCGTACCGTTGTTTATACTCACAAAACGTAAGCAATCTGTTCTTTGCAGGCAGAAACGTGTCCGCAACGCATATGGCAACCAGCTCCGCGCGGGTAATGGGCACGTGCGGCTGTATCGGTCAGGCGGTGGGAGCGGCGGCGTTCGTCGCTCGAAAATATAAAGCTACGCCTCGGAACGCGGGAGAGCATATACGCGAAATACAGCAGATCCTGTTGATGAACGACTGCTTTTTACCGAACGTCAACAGAGAGGTGTCCGCGCTTTGCCGAGAGGCGGAGCTGAGCGTTATCGGAAACGCGGAAAACGTCCGGCGCCTGCGCGACGGGCTGGATCGCAATATCGAAAACCGCGATACGGGCGCGCTGATCGCTAACGGATCCGAAGTCGTGTACGAGTTCGCCTCGCCGAAGGAGATAAACGGAGTTAAGATAGTGTTCGATTCCGACCTGCTCCGCGAAACGGTGGGAGCGGAGAACGAATGCGAGAGGTTCCACTCAACGCGCAGTAACGTATTGCCCGATTCGCCGGTTATGCGCGTTCCGACCACGCTTGCGAAAGCCTTCGTGCTCAGCGGCGAGAACGAACGCGGCGAAACCGTAACGCTTTACCGCACGGATCGCAATCTCAAACGCAATCTGCTGATAGACGTTCACGGAGCATACAAGCGCGTCGGGCTAACCGTTATCGGGAACTACGGCGGCGCGCCCGAAACCAAGGTTTTCACCTTCGAGATATTCTGAAAAAAGAGGCGGATTAATTTTGAAAAAGCGCGTTTTGCCAAGCAGTAAAAGCGCTAATATGATGCGACCTTGACGTAAGGAGAAAAGACCGCAAAGCGGCGACTGCACGGCGGGCGCAAAAGTTTGGATTAGTGTGCGCTTATCGTTGACATTTCGTCCGCCGAAGTGTATAATTAAAGAAAAAAACAGGAGAACAATATGAAAATTACCGACGACATCTTTTATATCGGAGTAAACGACAAAGAGATAGACTTGTTTGAAGGACAGTACGAGGTTCCCAACGGAATGGCGTACAATTCGTACGTGATTATGGACGAAAAAATAGCCGTTATGGACACGGTGGACAAGAAATTCACGCACGAATGGCTGGATAATCTGCAAAAAGTGCTGGGCAAAAGAAAGCCCGACTATCTCGTCGTACAGCATATGGAGCCCGACCACTCGGCAAACGTGCTCAATTTCGTAAATACGTATCCCGAAACGACCGTCGTGGCGTCCGAAAAAGCGTTCACTATGATGAACAACTTCTTCAAAAACGACTTTGCTCAGCAGCGCGTCGTGGTGGGCGAGGGCAGTAAGCTGTCGCTTGGCAAGCACGAGCTTACTTTCGTCACCGCACCTATGGTACATTGGCCCGAAGTCGTGGTGACTTACGACGCTTACGATAAAGTGCTGTTCTCCGCAGACGGTTTCGGTAAATTCGGAGCGCTGGACGCCGACGAAGACTGGGCGTGCGAAGCGAGAAGATATTATTTCGGCATAGTGGGCAAGTACGGCGCTCAGGTGCAAAGCCTTTTGAAAAAAGCGGCGGGTTTGCAGATCGAAAAAATCTGTCCGTTGCACGGACCTATCCTCACCGAAAATCTTTCGTACTACCTCAATCTGTACGATATATGGTCGTCTTACGGCGTTGAGAGCGACGGAATAATGATCGCGTATACCTCCGTTTACGGCAACACGAAAAAAGCGGCGGAGCTGCTTGCGGACAAATGCCGCGAGAAGGGCTGTCGCAAGGTGGTGCTGACAGATCTGGCGCGCAGCGATATGGCTGAAAACGTGGAGGACGCGTTCAGATACGGAAAGCTTGTTCTGGCAACTACGACCTATAACGGCGATATTTTCCCGTTTATGCGCACCTTCATCGAGGCGCTTACCGA
>JBJFAC010000054.1:0-6785 GCA_051887715.1 Candidatus Neoclostridium sp. | reverse complement strand
AGCATCCTGCGAACGCGTAGGTGCCTATCTTGGTCACGCCTGCGGGGATTACGATAGTGGTAAGACTGCTGCATCCGTTGAACATATAGTCGTAAATCTCGGTGAGGTTATCGGGAAGAACGATCTCGGTGAGGTAGAGACAGCCGTCGAACGCATACTTGGAAAGCTTTATGCCCTCTTCCACTTCCAGCTTACCGGTCAGGTATGCCGGGCAGTAAACGAGCAAGTCGTCCAGGTCGAAAACCATACCTGCCGCGTTACTCTTGAACTTGGTGTTTCTTTCGTCGACTGCGACGCCGCTGAGCTTGGTGCATCCGGAGAATACGCCGGTACCGATAGTGGTGACGTTCATCGGGATGATGACCTTTTCAAGAGAAGCACAGTTTGCAAACGCGCCGTTGTAAATGGACTTCAAGGTGTCGGGAAGTACTATGGAAACAAGTCCGGAGCCCTTGAACGCGTCTTGTCCCAAGCCGGTTACGCCTTGGACGTTGAGCGTCTTAAGCGAGGTGCAGCCTGCAAAGCACTCTCTTCCGATGAAGTTGAGCGAGCCCTTAAATACGATGTCGGAAAGGCTTTCACAGTTCAGGAAGACGTGGTTGTTGGAGGTGGTTGCAGTGCCGTTACCCAAGGTGCAGCCTTCGGGAATAACGATATTGTTCAACTTGGTGCAGCCTGCAAAAGCGTAGGTAGCGATACCCTTCACGCTTTCGGGGATGTCAATAGTTTCAAGCGAAGAGCAGTTTCTGAAGTTGTAGCCTGCAATTACGGTAAGCGTACTCGGAAGAGTTACCGACTTAAGCGAAGTGCAGTTCTCGAACACGTTACCGGAGCCGGTTGCGTATACGCCGTTGTATGCGTTACTTCCAAGCGTTACGACGGTTTCGGGGATAACCATACTTTCGAGAGCGGCACATCCGTAGAACGCGCCCACTCCGATGACGGTTACGTCGCCGCGGTAGCTAACCGACTTAAGCGAGGTGCATTTATAGAACACATAATTCGGAATAACAGTGATTGCAATCGGGAACTCGAAGGTGGTAAGCGAAGCGCATTCCTGGAAGACGTAAGCGCCGATGGTGGTCACGTTGTCCTCCATTATCGCCGACTTAAGGCTCGTGCATCCGGAGAACGCGCAGGTTCCGATTTCGGTCACCTTGGGCGGAAGCGCGATACTCTCAAGCGACGCGCATCCGTTGAACGCGTAGTTGCCGATAGAGCCAAGATCGCTGCCCTTTGCAAATTCAATGGTCTTGAGGTTAGTACAGTTGCTGAACGCGTACTGACCGATGTCTCTTACCGAAGCGGGAATTACGACTTTGGTAAGACCGGTTTTGCCGCTCAGCGAGTACGAGTCGATGTTTTCAACGCCTTCGGGAATGACGAGCACTCCGTCGTCGGCGATCTTCAATACGTAGTAAACGTTCTTGTCGTCCTTACTGATCAGTATCGAATTGGATACCTTAACGTTTTCGTTCTCGGAATCCACGACGATGTTGGTCAAAGTGCTGCAGCCGTCCAATGCGTCGCTGATAGTGGCAACGGACTTGGAAATTCTGACTGTGGTAATGGTTTCGCTTCCGTTGAACAGCTTGGAGCCGAGCGTTATTTTCTTTCCTTCCACGGTGGGGAATTCAAACTCGGTAAGAGCCGTTTTCGAGAACGCGCCGTCGCCGATGGACTCGATAGCGGAGCCCGGTGCGAAGGTGACGGAGGTGAGCGCTTTCGCATTTGCAAACGCGTCTGCGCCAATTGTCTTGACCGAAGCGGGAATTTCAATCGACGCCAAAGTAGCGCAACCGATGAAAGCCGCCGCGTCGATCTTTTCAAGCTTGGATCCTTCTTCAAAGGCAACGGTTTCCAGCACTCCGCAATAACCGAACGCATAGCCGCCGATGGTCTTAAGGCTTGCCGGGAAGGTTATCGAAGTAAACGCAGGTCCGTAGTATGCGCCTGCCGAATAGGTATAGAACGCGTAGTCGCCTATGGTTTCGAGCTTGCTTCCGGGAGAGAAGGTGATCGTGGTGAACGTGCCGGGAGTAGCGCCTGCCGCGCAGAATGCGTATTCACCGATGGATACTACGTTTGCGGGAATATTGATAGAGGTTAGACCGGTTTTCTTTGCGGATATCGGTCCCATCTTTATATCGGACATGCAGAACGCATAGGAGCCGATCTTGGAGGTTCTTTCGGGCAGAGCAATGGTCTTAAGAGCGGTACAGCCGACGAATGCGCCGTGGTATTCGGGCGGACCTCCGACCGCCTGACCGTCCTCGATTTCGAGCGGCTCGGTGCCGCCGTCCTCAAAGGTCACGGTAGCGAGCTTTGCGCACAGACGGAACGCGTCATTCTTGATTACGGTTACGGTGTTGGGGATGAATACGGTGGTAAGGTTGGAACAGCCTGCGAACAGCGCTTCTCCCACCTCTTTAAGTCCGGACGGAAGCGTGATGTTGGTAAGACCGGTGCATCCGTCGAACGCCTTTGCACCGAACTCGAAATTCTCGTAGGTTCCTTCTGCAAATTTTACGGTTTTGATACCGGTATTCTTTGCAAACGCGCCCGTTTCGATGCGGTTGACGCTTGCGGGAACGGTGAAGGTTCCGCCGTTTACGACGTTCTTTTCGGGGCAGTACAGAACGGTAACGAGGTTGCCGTCCGCGTCCTTTTCATAAACGATGCCGTCTACGGAAGCGTATTTTTCGCCGCCTTCCGCGATGTTTACGGTTGCCAGCTTGGTGCTGCCGGTAAACACGCTCATAGCGCCGGTTGCGTTTTTACCAAGCGTGGTAACGCTTGCGGGGATATTGATATTGACCAGAGCCGTGCAAGCCGCGAACGCGCTGTCGCCGATAGTGGTGATTCCTTCGGGCAAGGTCACGCCGGTGAGCGCGGTGCAGGTCTTGAAGGTCTCCGCCTTGATTTCGGTAATATTTCCGTTGATCGTGACGGAGGTAAGCTTCTTGCAGGACGAGAACGCGCCGTTGCCCAACGAAATTACTCTGGACGGCAACGTGATGGCCGTAATAGCCGTTCCGCTGAACGCGGTGTTGCCGATGATAAGATCCTTGGTGCCTTCCTCGAATACTACGGTCGCGAGAGACGCGCAGTTGAGGAACGCCGAGTCGCCGATCTTGCCGATGTTGCCGCTGATGGTTATTTTGGTGATTTTCTTACCTTCGAATACGTTTGCGCCGATTTCGGTAACCGAAGCGGGAATGGTGTATTCGCCGGTAACGTTCGGATAGTAAACGATGCTGGTTACGTCCTTATTGAAAATGACGTTATCCAGAACGGTGTAGTTTTCGTTATTCTCGTCGACCGTGACTTTTACCAGAGTAGTTCCGCCGAACACGCCGGTAATGTTGACCGCGCCGAGATCCGCGCCGATGTTAAGCGTGGTAACGTAGTACTTGGGAGTTGCGTCGGTGGATCCGAACGCGCCGTTTTCAAAGGTTACGTCGCCCGATTTAACGGTGACTTCGGTAAGCTTCGTGGTATTACCGAACGCGCTCTTCTTCAACGTTGCGAGGTTTTCGGGAAGAACTACGCCGGTTACGCCCGTGCAGCCGTAGAAGGCTTGCTCGCCGATGGTCAGGGGAGCGTCGGTCGCTTCGCCCTCGAAGGTGATTGCGGTTACGCCCGTGCATCCGCTGAACGCGGCTTTGCCGATCGTGGTAACGTATCCGGGAACGGTGATAGAGGTCAGTTTGGTGCATCCCTTAAACGCGTTGTCACCGATGGTATTTACGCCGGTAGGAACGGTATATGCTCCCGTTCTGCCCACAGGGCAGTAGATGATCTGAGTGCCGTCTTCGTTGCAGAGAACGCCGTCCTTGGAGGTATAGTTGCCTCTTCCCGCTACGTTTACGATAGCAAGCTTAGTGGAAGAAGTGAAGATGTTGCTGTTGAAATCAACGATACGAGCGGGCAACGTGATGGTCGTAAGAGCCTGGCAGTTGCCGAACGCGCTGGCGCTTAACACGAGTTCTTTTTCAGCCACGCCTTCTTCTGCGGTGGCGAATACGACTTCGGTAAGATATCTGCTGTAGTAGAATGCGTTAGTGTCTATTCTGGTAACGCTTGCCGGAATGGTGATCTTGGTGAGCTTGCTGCTCTTGAAGACTGCCACGGGGATAGCTTCGACGCCTTCGGGAATAGCGTATTCGCCCGATCTGGATTGCGGAAAATACTTGATCTCGACGCCGTTGTTTTCATTATTATATATAAGCACGCCGTCCACCGAGTAGTAGCCGCCCTTGTCTCTGTCTTCGGTCTCGTAAATATTAACGTTTTTAAGACTGGTACAGTTAAGGAACGCGGTACCGGTTTCGATAAGCTTTATGGTGTCGGGAATGTTTACGGTAACCAGCTTGGTGCAGCCGCGGAACGCACTTCCTTCGACGGTGGTAACGGGCTTGCCGTTGTACGTCGTGGGTACGGTCAGCTTGGAGAACTTGTCTGCGGTGGTAGCCTTGGATACGGAGTACGAATTTCCGTTATCGATCACGTAGAACGTGAACGCGTCAAACCAAGCCGCATAGAACGTTCTGTTTTCTTCGTCGTAATCCCAGACGTCAATGCTTGCGCCGTCTTCGTCCGTGTATCTTACGCCTTGCGCGTTGGGCAGAGAGAACCAGCCCAGGAACGCCTTAGCCGCGTCGTCTACGGTTTTTTCGACCGCAACGGTGTATTTGCTGCCGAAAGTCACTTGGGTTTCAACCTCGGTGCCGTCGCCTGCTTCGCCGTAGTTAAGTTTTACGGTATATTTGTTTGCCGTCCACGAAGCGCTGAGCGCGACGTTTTCGGTATCGGTAAACGTTCCGTCGGAATACTTGATGCCGTAGCCTTCTTCGTCAAGGTCCTTGAACCAGCCGTTGAACGTGTATCCCTTCAGTTCGATTACGGGATAAGCGACTATTTCGCCTTCCGCTTTATAGATAGCGCCGATCGACTCGCCGCCCTTGGTATCGAAAGAGATTTCGTATACGGTGACGAGCGTGCTCGCGATGGAGATCTCTTCGCCCTCCGCGTTTACGAAGAACACTTCGACCTTATTCTCGCCCGCGGCGGTGAATTCCACTTCGGTGGAGAACGTTCCGTCGTTGCAGGTCTTGAACTCAACGTCGTTGATCTTGATCACGTAGCTTACCGCTCCTACGACCGGAGTCCAGGTTGCCGTTCCGTTTGCGTACGTTACGTCGGCAGCGGTTATCTGATTGCCGTTTATAACGGTCACCGCATCGGTGAAAGCGGAATCCGCGGTTGCGTTCTCCGCAAGCGCTTTTACGGAGATCTGATAGGTGCCGGCGCCTGCGGCAAAGCAATCGTCGGTAAACTCGAAGGTCACCGTCTCTTCGCTGCCTGCGTCGATCTTCTTTTCGACGTTGCCTATCTTCACGATATAACCGGTTGCGCCGGCTACCGCCTTGAACGAGATCGAATTATTTGCGATCTTGACGTCTTCGGGAGCGGAAATGTGCGCTTTAGCGTAGCGCGCGTTTGCGGCCGCGGACGCGTTGTAGCCCTTTGCGATTGCCGTTACTTTGACGGCGATTTCGCCTGCGGCATAGTTTTTAAGAGAGAATTCGGTTGCGTTGGTGACGGTAAACGTCTCGGTCTTGCCGTCTGCGGTTACTTCTACGGAGTAGCCGGTTGCGTTTTCAACCGCGTCCCAGGAAATAACGTCGTTTTGTTCGTCGGTTTTGACGTTTTTAACGTCGCCCAGCGTTCTGATCAGCACGAACTCGTCGGATACGGAATTAGCATAGCCGCCTGCTTCCGCTTCTACGACGAACGAAATGCCTTCCGTGCCCATTTCGCAATTCTTGAAGTTATAGGTCGTTGCCGTTCCGAGCGCGTAACGAGCAACCTTGTGCGAATCGTTTGCGCACTTTACGGTAACGTAATAAACGTTGGCGTTCTTAACGGGCGTAAAGCTGAGGTCGAAGGTGTTCTTGATCTCGAACTTGCACACTCTTGCCAGCGCCTTGTTTTTATAATAAGCGCTGTACGTTTTGCCGTCGTACGTAACGTTGACGGCGTAATCGCCCGCTTCCGCCTGTTCAAAATCGTAAGCGTATGCGGCGTTGCCCACGTCTTCGGGTTCGGTCTCGGTGCCGTCGGGCAAGGTCACGGTAACTTTGTAGTTCTTATTGACGCCTGCGGAAGTCCAGGTTGCGCCTTTTTCGTTGACCGAAACGGCGATTGCGGCGTCTTCCTTATATACTGCGTAGAAATTCGTATCGGAATCGATAGCCTCGCCGTCGTATTTGGCGGTGAGCTTGTCGGCGGTCTGATAATCGCTTATCCACCAGCCGATAAAGGTCTTGCCCTCTACGGCAGGTCCCTCAACGTCGAAGATCTTCGCGCCTGCGGTCTCCTTTTTACCTATTTCGTTGCCTTCTCCGTCAAAGAAAGTAACGACGTATTCCATTCCGTCGGCAGGAGCCTCGGTGAAACGCGCGTACAGAGTTTTGTCTCCGGTAACGGCGACGGCAAAATCGTAAGCGGCGGTAAACTCGGCGTCCTCGTACCAGCCGATGAACGCATAGCCTGCCTTTTCGGGAGCGTCGGGCTCGGTTGCCTTTCTTCCGTACAGCACGGTTGCGGTAGTCGTATTTCCGTCCGCCACGAAGGTAACGGTATACGCTATCTCTTTATATAGTGCGTACGTTTTACCTTTATACGTGACGGTCAGAACGTCGTTTTCGATCCGACATTCAGCCTTATCGGTTTCACCGTCGAACGTAATGGACAGCTTTTCACCGTCAAAAACGTACTTG
>JBJFAC010000053.1:0-6791 GCA_051887715.1 Candidatus Neoclostridium sp. | reverse complement strand
GGAAGCGGCGTATATTTTTCGATAATGGTGCGCCCCGAACTGACGTACGAGCAATGCCAGCGCGTAGTGCCGATGACAGCCGTAGCGGTGTCCCGCGCTATCGAAAAGGTTTGTTCGATAAAAACGCTGATCAAGTGGGTAAACGATCTTTATTACGAGGGCAAAAAGGTGTGCGGAATAGCCACCGAATCCATCGGCAGCGTTGAAGAGCCTTGTCCGGGCGCGCTGATAGTGGGAATAGGAATAAACGTAAATACCGAGGACTTTCCGTCGGAGCTACGGGAAAAAGCAGGTTCGCTGGGAGTAGTGGTGAACAGAAACGCCTTGGTCGCGGCGTGCGTGAACGAGTTTTTCGATATGTTCGGAAATATCGATTCCTGCGATTTTATCAAAGAATACCGCAGTAAATGCTTTGTTTTGGGTAAAAAAGTCACGGTTTTGACCGATATACCGTACGAAGCTCTCGCCGAAAGCGTGGATAAAGACGGAAAACTGATAGTGCTGAAGTCGGACGGAAAGCGCGTCAGACTGAGCACGGACGAAGTAAGCGTGCTGCCTTCGTAAAACGAACGGATACGAAAAACACGCCGGTAAACGAATAATCGTGCCGGAAAGGAGTAAAATATGATATTTAAAAACGTTGAAATTCACAACGTGGCAAAACTGTACGAAGCCGAAAGGGGCGGAACGACCTGGCTGCGCGTTCCCGAAGAGGTGTACGGGGCTTTGGAGCACGGCGTTCAGGCAAGAAACATGGCAAAGAGCGGCACGGGCGTGGAGCTGCGCTTCGTTATAAAAAGCGGCGAAGGCGCGACCATTCGTATGGCGCAGCTTAATCCCTGCAATACCGGCAACGTCTTTCACGTATATCGGGGCGGCATTCAGGGCGGCTGGGAGGACTGCGAAATTAATTGCGTAGTGCCCGGCGAGCCCACCGACTTTTTTATCAAGAAAACGGATTCCCTGCCCTATCTTAAAAAAGCGGCGGCGGAATACGGCGATCCTTGGGATCCGGAGGTTATCAGAGTGATAATCGACAGGGGAGCGTACCGCATTCTGGACGTAATAGGCGACGTTGCGCCTCCCGAAAAGAGCATGTGTCCCGAAAAAACCATTCTGTTTTACGGCTCGTCAATAACGAGCGGCTCGAATTCCATCGACGCGTCTCATTCCTGGCCTTCCGTGGTCGGATATAATCTCGCCTGCGACGTAAAAAATCTCGGCTTGTCGGGATCGTGCGCAATAGAGCCCGCCGTCATCGACTATATTGCCGATACGGGCAGGAACGGAGGATGGGACGTTTGCGTTATGGAGCTTGGCATCAACGTTCTTGGTTGGGACAGGCAAAAAAAGCTGGAGCGCGCCACGAACGCCGTCCGCACCGTAGCGCTTGCCAATCCCGATAAAAAGGTGTTCGTAATATCGCCGTTTTACACCGAAAACGACTTTATCGGCGAGCACAAGGCGGCAGAGTGGCGCGAAGTGCTGGAAAGCGTCGTAAAACAGGAAAATCTTGCCAACGTGACTTATATTAACGGACTGAGCCTGCTGGACAGCGTAAAGTATCTTTCGGCGGACAAAGTGCATCCGAATATTTACGGCGTGCAGAAAATAGCCGACAGCCTGAGCGCTATTATGGAAAAATCGATCAAAGAATGGGAGAAAAGATGAAATACGTTTTATACGGAGACGGAGCGCACGACGATTACCCCGCTATTCAGGAAATGCTGGACGGAGGCGCCGCGGAAGTCGTTCTGCCTTTGCCAAAAAAGAATTACCTGATAAGCAAAACGCTTAAAATTCATTCCGATCAAAAGCTCAAATTGCCTCGTTTTGCCAAGGTTTTGCTTGCTCCGAACGCAAACTGCAGTATGGTGGAAAACGATACGCATGAAAAATGCGAAAACGTTTGTCTCAGCGGAGGCGTGGGTGATATGAATCACTCGGCTCAGCTGCCCAACCCGTATCATTTTCCCACGGAAAACAACTATAAGACAGAGTGCGAAAAATACGGCTTTACTCCGTACGATAAAAGGCTTTTCCCCGGCTATTCGGGGCATTGTATGCGCTTTTGCAACGTGAACGGCTTCGAACTGAAAAACGTTACGATAGTAAACCCCGTGGTTTACGGAGTGCAAATGGCGTACGTTGAGAATTTTACGGTAAAGCATATAGTTTTCGACTACACCGAGGGCAGTCCAAAGCTGTGGAATATGGACGGAGTACATATAGAAGGCGGCTGTAAAAACGGCTATATGACCGATTTTAAGGGCGCGTGTCACGACGATCTGATTGCGATCACCTCCGACGACAGCATAAGAGGACCTATCGAAAACATAGCTATAGACGGGATTTTTGCCGAAAATTGTCACAGCGCGGTGCGTCTACTGAGTGCGGACACGCCCGTTAAGAACATATCGATCAACAATATTTTCGGAAGCTATTACGTATACTGTATTACTCTGTCAAAATATATCGATATCAACGGTAAAAGAGGCAAATATTCAAACGTAACCATAAACAACGTTTTCGCATCGTTCTGCAAGGGAACGAAGGACGTCGAGGGTAATTATGACGCGTTTATTCAGATTGACGGCGGATTGGACGTCGATAATCTGATCGTATCCAACGTATTCCGTGACGAAAAAGTGTGCTTTACTCCCACGATAGGAGTGTACGCCGACACCGTAATAAAGAATATGTCGCTTAATAACGTGCGGCAAACGGCGCAGGGCGGAGCGGAAATGCGCTTAATTAAAAACGAAGGAAAGATAATATTCGCCGACTACGGCAATACGGGCTACGAGGAGGAATAAAATGTCTAATATCTGGCACGATATCGATGAAAAAAGAATACGTCCCGAGGATTTTATTTCGGTAATCGAAATAAGCAAGGGAGGCAAAAAGAAGTACGAGCTCGACAAGCAGACGGGTTATATAATTCTGGACAGAATACTGTATACGTCAACGCACTATCCCGCGAATTACGGATTTATTCCGAGAACGCTGGGCGACGACGGAGATCCTTTGGACGTGTTGTTGCTTTGCTCGGAAGCGCTCGAACCGTTGGTGCTGTGCCGCTCGTATCCCATCGGATACATATCGATGATAGACAACGGCAAAAACGACGAAAAAATAATCGCAATTCCGTTTTCCGATCCGATGTACAATCAGTATACGGACATAAATCAGTTGCCGGCGCACGTATTTGACGAAATGCGTCACTTTTTCTCCGTTTATAAAAATCTGGAAGGAAAGACGACCGCGGTAAACGAGGTAATGGGACGGCAGGAAGCTATCGCGGTAATAGAAAAGGCGATAGAAAATTACAAGGTCAAATTCGGCAAGTAATTCTGTTTAAAACCAAAAGCCCGAGGGCGAACGAAAAGAGCTCTCGGACTTTTTTGTCTTACGTATCGGAATTTTCAGTTTTCTTCGGTTTTAACGGGAATGAAGTTTTCAAAAATGACGTTGTCGCAGTAGGGAGTTACTCTTTCCATTTCCGTATTGCTGCGGACGGTCCAGGCGAGAGTGGGAATACCCAGCTTTGCGACTTTTTTGTTGGGAAGATCGGCGGCGTTGTAGGAAATGAAATCGGGCGTCGAGATTTTTGCTATGCGCAGAGAGTTGAACATAAAACGACGAAAAGCGCCCGACATTGTTTTTTTGTTCATCACCATAGAAAGCTGTCCGCGAATTATACCGCTTGCGTTTTTCTTGAAGTATTCCATCGAGTACGGATTGAACGACTGAACGGCAAAATCACCCTTGTACGAAGACAGCATATCGATTACCTTTTGTTCGAGAAAACCGACTTTGCCTTCGTTCTTTATTTCGATGAGCAGCGGAACGGCGCCGTTGACCGTTTCGAGAAGCTGTTCGAACGTGGGAATTTTTTCATCCGTGCCGGCAAGTCGGAGTTCGTCGAGTTTATCTGACGTGAGATTGGAAACGTAGCCGTCGTGAGAAGTCATACGGCTGATATTGTCGTCGTGGAAAACGATAACCGTGCCGTCGTCGATTGCCTGAACGTCAAGCTCGATGGGAAAGCCTTTTTCGCACGCGTTTTTAAAAGCGGCGAGAGAATTTTCAGGTTTATCGTCGGTGTGAAGACCTCTGTGTGCGATGGCGCGAGTGCACAGCCACATTTTTTTAATATCCATACTATCCTCCGTATCCGTATTTTACCGAATATACACTACAATTATATATCATTTTCACAGAAAAATCAATAAAATCAATGCGTATAAGCAATCAAATATTTTATTTTTCTAAATATTTTGCGTTGAGCGACTAAAATATTTGCTTTTTGAGCCTTAAACGATTATAATATTCAGTATGGATAAGCAGAAAAACATTCGCAACTTTTGCATAATAGCGCACATAGACCACGGAAAATCCACTCTTGCCGACCGCCTTATCGAGTACACGGGAACGCTTGCCAAACGCGAGCTTTCCGAATAGCTGCTCGATTCAATGGACATAGAGCGCGAGCGCGGCATTACCATAAAGCTTGCTCCCGTTAAAATGAATTACACTCTGGACGGAGTCGAGTACGAGCTTAACCTCATCGACACTCCCGGTCACGTTGACTTCACGTACGAGGTTTCTCGATCGCTTGCCGCCTGCGAAGGCGCCGTTCTGGTCGTAGACGCAACGCAGGGCGTGGAAGCGCAAACGCTTGCCAACGTCTATATCGCCGTAGATAACGATCTTGAAATACTGCCGGTGATCAATAAGATAGATTTGCCTTCCGCCCGCCCCGAAGAGGTGCGCGCCGAGATAGAAGACGTTATCGGAATAGACGCGTCCGAAGCGCCGCTCGTAAGCGCCAAAGAAGGGATAGGAATAAAAGAAGTTCTCGACCGAGTGGTCGCCGCGGTGCCCGCTCCCTCCGGGGACGTAAACGCTCCGCTGAAAGCGCTGATTTTCGATTCTTATTACGATAATTACAAAGGTGCGGTCTGCCTGGTCCGCATAAAGGACGGGCGCATCAAAGTGGGCGACCGAATGGAAATTATGAGTAACGGCAAGCAGTACGACGTCGTGGAGGTGGGCGTTTTTCAGCCCAAACCCGTTGCAACCGACAGCTTGCAGGCAGGCGAGGTCGGATACGTTTGCGCCAGCATAAAGAACGTTTCGGACTGCGCTCCCGGCGATACTATTACGCTTGCCGACAATCCCACGCGCACGCCTTGTCCCGGCTATAAAAAGGTTCAGCCGGTCGTGTTCTGCGGTATTTATCCCGTGGACGGCTCTCACTACGACGATCTTAAGGACGCGCTTGAAAAGCTGCGCTTAAACGACGCGTCGCTTTCCTTCGAGCCGGAGGTTTCGGTTGCGCTCGGTTTCGGTTTCCGTTGCGGCTTTTTGGGACTTCTGCACATGGAAATCATAGAGGAGCGGCTGGAACGAGAGTTTAATCTGGATCTCATCACCACCGCACCCGGAGTTAATTATCGCGTAAAAAAGACCAACGGCGAAACGCTGACGGTGACAAACCCCAGCAATCTGCCGCCCGTTTCCGAAATCGAATATATCGAGGAGCCCGTCGTGACCGCGCACATATACACTCCGCCGGAATATATCGGTTCCATTATGGAACTGTGCCAGGATAAGCGCGGCGAATATATCGATATGGTATATCTCGATAAAACGCGCGTTCGTATGCATTACGAAATTCCGCTTAACGAGATCGTGTACGACTTTTTTGACGGACTTAAATCGAGAACGCGCGGCTACGCCAGCCTTGACTACGAAATCAAAGGCTATAAGGCAAGCGAACTGGTCAAATTGGATATATTGCTCAATAACGACGTGTGCGACGCTCTCAGCATCATCGTGCACCGCGACAAAGCGTACGCAAGGGGCAGAAGCATCGCGGAGAAGCTGAAAGAAGTCATTCCGCGTCAGATGTTCGAGATACCCATTCAAGCCGCGATCGGAGGCAAGGTCATTGCGCGCGAAACGGTAAAAGCCTTGCGAAAGGACGTGCTTGCCAAGTGCTACGGCGGCGATATTACCAGAAAGAAAAAACTGCTGGAAAAGCAGAAAGAGGGCAAAAAACGTATGCGTCAGGTGGGCTCGGTAGAAGTTCCCAGCGAGGCGTTTATGTCCGTCCTCAAATTGGATAATAAGTGATGGACTTCGGCGTTTACGTTCACGTTCCGTTTTGCCGTGGAAAATGCCGCTACTGCAGTTTTGTCTCGACGGTGAATCCGGCGCGGCAAAAAAGTTACGTAGAGTGCGTCACTCGCGAAATAGCCGCTTTTCCGGACGGAAAAAGGGCGGACACCGTCTATTTCGGCGGAGGCACGCCTTCATGTTTATATAAAGGCGCGCTAAGCGAGATTTTTGCCGCCGTCCGCAACAAGTTTGCGCTGACCGAGGACGCGGAGATCACCTGCGAAGCAAATCCCGAATCGGCTACGCCCGAATTTATCGACGAATGCGCGTCGATCGGAGTAAACAGACTTAGCCTGGGCTTGCAGTGTGCGGACGATAAAGTGTTGAAAACGGCAGGGCGACTGCACGGCGTTTCCGATTTTCTTTCGGCGGCGGAAAACGCTCGGTCGGCGGGAATAAGCAATATTTCTGCTGATTTTATAATGGGTTTACAGGGAGAAACGCGCGACGTTCTTCGTAAAACGCTGGAGTTGGTCGTTTCGTCCGGAGTTTCGCACGTTTCCGCATATTCGTTGTCGGTGGAAAAAGGCTGTATAATGTATTCGGACGACTATCGTCCCGACGAGGACACGATGGCGGACGATTACGCTTACGCAAGCGATTTT
>JBJFAC010000052.1:0-6794 GCA_051887715.1 Candidatus Neoclostridium sp. | reverse complement strand
ATACGTCCTGATCGCCTCGGTCACCGCCGTTCTGCTTATGGCGGCTATCGTGCTGTTCAAGCCCTTCAAGCAAGGCGTTAAAAGCGAGGCGTTCAATTTTGCCATCAACGTTATGGACGCTATCGGCATTGCTCCCTTTTCCATCGTCGGAGCAAAAATGGCTATGGCGACCGATCATTCGTTCAGCGTGCTGATGCTTGCCGTCATCGGCTGCGTTTCCAGCTGTTGCGGCGGTATTTTCCGCGATATTCTGGCGCACAGAATACCGATAGTATTCCGTAAATACCTTTACCTCATACCCTGTTTTCTGGGTACGATGACGTACGTTCTGCTTGCTCAATACACGACCGTTTTTGAGCCCTTGGCGTTTACTATCGGCTCGGCGATAATCATCGGCGGCAGGTTTGCGGGCATGTTTTTCAAGATCAACGTGCCGTCCGTGCACATAGACGAACCGCAGGAAAATCAAGGCGAGCAATGACGCTTGCCGCCCTTATCGGGCTATTTTCCGCCGCTCGGTTTTAACTTTGCTTCAATTGCGTTCTTTCCGTTGAGAGAGGGCGCTTTTTTATTGAAAAAATAAGCGGTTTACGGAAAAAAGTTGACTTATCGCCCTTATTTTATTGACTATTTTTTTCAAATTAACTATAATATTATTGTGCGCCCTTGCGGCCTCGGTTTTATCCCGATCACAGATCGCCGGCGCCTTGAGTTTATATATTATTTACGGAGGTTTTCTATGAAGAAAATGACAATCGACGGTAATACCGCCACTTCGCATATCGCTTATGCGTTCAGCGAAGTCGCTGCGATTTACCCCATTACTCCTTCTTCGCCTATGGCTGAATACGCCGACGAATGGGCTACGCAAGGAAGAGTAAACATGTTCGGACAGCCGCTGCGTATTGCGGAAATGGAATCCGAAGCAGGCGCGGCAGGCGCCGTTCACGGCTCGTTGGTAGCCGGTGCGCTCACCACCACCTACACCGCAAGCCAGGGCTTGCTGCTTATGATCCCCAATATGTACAAAATAGCCGGCGAGCTTCTGCCCTGCGTATTCCACGTAAGCGCAAGATGCGTTGCCAGCCACGCTCTTAACATTTTCGGCGATCATTCCGACGTTATGGCTTGCCGCCAGACCGGCTTTGCCATGCTTGCGTCCAACTCCGTTCAGGAGGCTATGGATCTTGCTCTCGTTGCGCATTTGTCCACGCTTAAATCGAGAGTTCCGTTCCTGCATTTCTTTGACGGTTTCAGAACCAGCCACGAAATTTCCAAGATCGACGGAATCGATTACGAAGATATTCTTCCGCTCGTCGATATGGAAGACATCAAGGCGTTCAAGGCGCGCGCTCTTAACCCCGAACACCCCGTTCAGATGGGCACCGCTCAGAACGGAGATATTTTCTTCCAGAATCGCGAGGCTTGCAACAAGTATTACGACGCCGTTCCCGGTATCGTAAAGACGATGATGGAAAAGGTTACCGCCCTCACCGGCAGAAAGTACGAGCTTTATCAGTACTACGGCGCTCCCGACGCGGACAAGCTTATCGTTATGATGGGCTCCGGTTGCGAAGCTGCCGAAGAAACGGTTGATTACCTCACCGCTAAGGGCGAAAAGGTAGGTCTTTTGAAGGTCAGACTGTACCGTCCTTTCTCGGTCAAGGACTTCGTGGACGCTATCCCCGAAACGGTCAAAACCATCGCCGTTATGGACAGAACCAAGGAAGCGGGCTCTATCGGCGAACCCCTCTACCTCGACGTTTGCGCCGCTCTCGCGGAATCCGGCAGAACGGGCGTTAAGGTTTACGGCGGCAGATACGGTTTGGGCTCCAAAGAGTTCAACCCCACTATGGTCAACGCCATCTACAAGAACCTCGCCTCCGCTACTCCCAAAAATCACTTCACCGTCGGCATCAACGACGACGTCACCGATTTGTCGTTGCCGCTTGACGAGTTCATCAACGCTTCGCCCGCAGGCACCAGCCGTTGCAAGTTCTACGGTCTGGGCTCCGACGGTACGGTCGGCGCGAATAAGAACAGCATCAAGATCATCGGCGATCACACCGATATGTATGCTCAGGGCTACTTCGCTTACGACTCCAAAAAGAGCGGCGGTCTTACCATTTCGCACCTGCGTTTCGGTAAAACGCCCATCAAGTCCACCTACCTTATCGATCAGGCAGACTTCGTCGCTTGCCACAATCAGTCGTACGTAACCCGTTACGATATGACCGGCGACCTCAAGGACGGCGGCGTGTTCCTGCTTAACACCAACTGGACTCCCGAACAGCTTGAAACCGAGCTGCCCGCAAAGATGAAGAACGACATCGCGAAGAAGAACATTAAGTTCTACACTCTCGACGGTCTTAAGGTCATCAACGAAATCGGCGCAAGAAAGGGCGTAAACACCGTTATGCAAGCCGCATTCTTCAAGCTTGCCGACATCATTCCTTATGCCGACGCCGAAAAGTACATGAAGAAGATGATCGAAAAGGCGTACTCCAAGAAGGGCGACGCCGTCGTTCAGATGAACTACGCTTGCGTTGATAAAGCCGTTGAAAATCTGGTTGAAGTAAAATACCCGGCATCCTGGGCTACCACCACCGAAGGTGCGGAAATGGTCAAGGGCGCGGACGACGCTTACTTCCAGAGCTTTATTAAACCCATCACCGCTCAGGCAGGCGACGCTTTGCCCGTATCCGCTTTCGTTGCGGACGGTCACGTTCCCACCGGAACCACTCGGTTCGAGAAACGCGGTGTGGCCGCTATGATCCCCTCCTGGGACGCAAGCAAATGTATCCAGTGTAACCAGTGCTCGATGGTTTGCCCGCACGCGTGCATCCGTCCCGTACTCGCTACTAAAGAAGAGCTTGCAGGCGCGCCCGCAACGTTCGTTACCAAAACCGCTATCGGCGTTCCTTACGAATTCAGAATGCAGCTTTCTCCGCTCGATTGCACCGGATGCGGAAGCTGTGCAAACGTTTGCCCCGCAAAAGAAAAAGCGCTCACTATGGTTCCCTTCGGCGCTTTGGAAGCAACGGAAAACGAAAACTACAACTTTGCAAGCAAGAACGTTTCGCTTAAAGACGTGTCCGCTAAATTCAAGCCCGAATCCGTCAAGGGCAGCCAGTTCCTGCAGCCGTTGTTCGAGTTCTCCGGCGCTTGCGCAGGCTGCGGCGAAACTCCTTACGTTAAGCTGGTAACCCAGTTGTTCGGCGACAGAATGGTAGTTGCAAACGCAACCGGCTGCTCCTCCATCTACGGCGGATCCGCTCCCACCTGCCCCTACACCAAGAACGCACAGGGACACGGTCCCGCTTGGGCTAACAGTTTGTTCGAGGACAACGCGGAATTCGGTTACGGCATGAACCTCGCTTATAAGGCAAGAAGAGCCAAGATCGAAGACGATATGCGCGCCGTTTACGACAACGTCAACGAACAAACCAACGCCGCTTTCGCAGAATGGCTTGAAAACAAAGACGACGCTAAGGGCTCGAAGATCGCTTCCGAAAAGGTCAAGGCGGCTCTCGCCAACGAAACGGCTGAAGGTCTCGACTATATCAAGGCTAATCTCGACTGCCTCACGAAACCCTCTATCTGGATCTTCGGCGGCGACGGATGGGCATACGATATCGGTTACGGCGGACTCGATCACGTTCTCGCTTCCGGCGAAGACGTCAACGTTCTCGTCGTGGATACCGAAGTGTACTCCAACACCGGCGGACAGGCAAGTAAGTCCACTCCTACCGGCTCGGTCGCTAAATTCGCCGCAGGCGGAAAGAAAGTTAAGAAAAAGGATCTCGGTATGATGGCTATGAGCTACGGCTACGTTTACGTTGCTCAGGTCGCTATGGGCGCCGATAAGAACCAGGTTATCAAGGCTCTTACCGAAGCGGAAGCTTATCACGGTCCTTCGCTGATCATCTGCTACGCTACCTGCATCAACCACGGTATCGATATGTCCAACGGTCAGCTCGAAACCAAGAAAGCAGTCGAAGCAGGCTACTGGCAGCTGTACAGATACAATCCCACTCTTGCCGACGAAGGAAAGAATCCCTTCATCCTTGACAGCAAAGAGCCCACCGGATCGTATCAGGACTTCCTCGCTCACGAAACCCGCTACACCGCTCTTAAGAAATCCAAGCCCGAAATCGCAGACAAGTTGTTTGCTCAGGCTGAAATCGACGCTAAGAACAGACTTGCTACCTATAAGAAGAAAGCCGGTCTGGACGAATAATTCAGCGCAATAACGATAAATTCCCTGCAAGAGAAATTCTTTTGCAGGGATATTTTTTTTGCGTTTTTTTGGGGCGTCATAGCGTTGCTTTTTCCGCCGACTTGTGCTATACTGTTATACGAAATAAACAAAATCTCAAAGGAAGCGCGATAAAATGAAAGCAATCGTTTACACGTCCAAATCAGGTCATACCGCCGAATACGCCGAGATTATCGGCAAAAAAACGGGCTTGCCCGTGTTCTCTTTAAGCGAAAAAGCCAAGCTCCCGCCCTCGGATACGGAAATTATATACCTCGGCTGGCTGATGGCGAACGGCGTTAAGGGCTACAAAAAAGCGGCGAAAAAATACCGTGTTTCCGCAGTGTGCGCCGTCGGACTCTGCGACACGGGAACGTGCGTTTCGGAAGTCCGCAAAGCCACGAGCGTGCCCGACGGTATTCCCGTTTTCACAATGCAGGGCGGTATGGATAAAAGCAAACTCCGCGGAATTAACAAACTGTTGATAAATATGCTGATCAGGGGCTTGTCTTCTCAGAAGGAACGCTCCGAAACAGACGAACGCATTCTTTATCTTCTGACGCACGAGGAAAACTTCGTAAGCGAAAATAACGTAGCCGCTTTTATGCAGTGGTACGAAGAAAACTCAAAATAACGCATACGTTAAAAACGCCCGACAAAATCTTGCCGAGCGTTTTCTTATTTGTTTCGTTAGTTTTTACGCTATCCAGCCCACTCCGTTCGCGTCCAAAGCCACGCTTGACGAAGAGGCGCTTGAAACGGTAGCGGTCGTGCTGCCCAGAACGACCACCAGAGCGTTCATAGAAACAGGCATTCTTATCTCCGCAACGCCGGATACGGCGGCGAAGGCGTCCTTTGAAAGCGAGATCGTGCTCTTTTTGCCGTATGACGCAAAGTTGAGACAGTTATAAGATTCACTGCTCATTCCGCCGGAATTACCGATGGCGACCACGTAACCGCCGGTGTACGTATAGCCCTTTTCGCTGTCTATTGAGCTGTCCGCGTTTCCGGTGGAAATGACCGCCGTTTTACCGCCGGTAAACTTAATTCCCCCGTACGAATCGCGGCTGTTGGCGTCAAGCCCGTCACCGCCTGCGTATACGTACACTTCTCCGCCCGAAATCAGAATACCGCAGCCGGATTCCGCACTTGCGTTTATTCCGTCGTCTACCGTAATTACCGAAACCTTGCCGCCGGCAATTTCCACGGTCGTGCCTTCTATTCCTTCGTAAGCGTGCGTGACGGTAATAGTGCCGTTCGTCACAAGTACTTTTCCGTCGGCATGCACGGCGTCGTCGTCGCTGTACAGCGTCAGCGTTCCTCCGCTTACGGTAACGTTGCCCGTTGCGATCGCTCCGCTTTCAAGCGTGCCGATCGAAGCGTGCACGGCGTCGTCGTAAGCTTTTACGTTGATCGTGCCGCCGCTTATAGTGATCTCGTTAGCCGACTTGACGCCTTTACACGAAAAATCGGTTTTTTCGGGATTGCCTTCCTGTCCGGGGCCCGGTTTAAAGCCGCCGCCGGGGAAAGTTCCGCCCGGTCCGCCGAACGCTAACACTGCGGGAGTTACGTCGTTGGTGTAAACTGCCGATTCGTCCGAATATTCTGAATATTTTGCGGTGGTAAGGCTTATCGTTCCGCCGTTTATTATCACCGAGCAAGCGGCGTCGATTGCGTCGTAAGCCGAGTATACCGTAATTATACCGTCGTCGATGATAACGTTTCCTTTCTGATTGCCCTTACTTGACAACGCGGTGTTGGAGGTTTTGATGCCGTCGGCGTAGCGGGATATAAGCGTGATTGCGCCCGACTTAACGTAAACTTCATCGTTGCCCTTCATTGCGTCGTCGTAACTGTCCACGTTCAACGTCAGTTTTTGCACGGTAATATCGTCTTTACCGAATATTCCTCTGTAACTGTTGCTCGTAACGGTAAGCGCTCCGCTGCCCTTTAATTTAAGGTCGCACTCGGAGTATATTGCCGCTTTTCTTTCGGTTGCGGTGGGACGGAAATCGTAAATATAGTTTTCGGTGTCCTTTTTGGCAGAAATATCAACTCCGTCGCCTCCCGATATATAGAACGGACAATTATTGTCCGACGCTATCGCCACGCCCGAAAGTTCTATTGTTGCCGTTGACTCCTCTCCGAACGCAAACTCGATCGAGCCGTAGTATTCTCCGCTTAACGCATACACTCTTTCCACCGTTGACGAGCCTTGAAGCGTAAGCGTAAGCTTTCCGCTCGCTACGTCAAGAGAATACTCGCTTCCCATCGGATAGCTTACCGTCAGAACGTACTTTTTCTCGTCGGTTATGGCGGTTACGGTAAACGACGTGGTGCTTTTCGTAGCAAGCTGATAGGTAGCTTTCGGCAGTTCTTCTCCGGGATCCTCACCGGGATCTTCGCCCGGATCCTCTCCGGGATCTTCACCGGGATCTTCGCCCGGATCTTCGCCCGGATCTTCGCCGGGATCTTCGCCGGGATCTTCTCCGGGATCTTCGCCCGGATCTTCGCCGGGATCTTCTCCGGGATCTTC
>JBJFAC010000051.1:0-1574 GCA_051887715.1 Candidatus Neoclostridium sp. | reverse complement strand
CGCTCCGTTCTCCGGACTTGCGTTCAAGATCGCAGCCGATCCGTTCGTAGGTAAGTTGGCGTTCTTCCGTTGTTATTCCGGAACGCTGCCCAACGGTTCGTACGTTATGAACTCCACCAAGGGTAAGCGCGAAAGAGTGGGACGTATCCTGCTTATGCACGCAAACAGCCGTTCGGAAATCGAGGAAGTGCGCGCAGGCGACATTTGCGCCATCGTGGGACTTAAAGACACCACCACCGGCGACACGCTGTGCGATCCCGCAAACCCCGTTATTCTCGAATCCATGGAATTCCCCGAGCCCGTCATTCAGGTCGCAGTCGAACCCAAGACCAAAGCCGCTCAGGAAAAAATGGGCATCGCTCTGCAAAAGCTGGCAGAAGAAGATCCCACGTTCAAGACGTACACCGATAATGAAACCGGACAAACCATTATCGCTGGTATGGGCGAGCTTCACCTGGAAATTATCGTCGACCGTATGATGCGCGAATTCAAGGTCGAAGTCAACGTCGGCAAGCCGCAGGTCGCTTATCGCGAAACCATCAGAAAGAAGGTGGACGTCGAAGGCAAGTATATCCGTCAGTCCGGTGGTAAAGGACAGTACGGTCACTGCAAAATCTATATGGAGCCGTTGCCCGCAGGCGAAGGTTACGTATTCGAAGACATCACCGTCGGCGGCTCTATTCCCAAGGAATATATCCCGGCAGTCGACGCAGGTATCAAGGAAGCAAAGCAGTGCGGCGTTCTCGCAGGCTACGAGTGCGTGGACTTCAAGGTTCAGGTCTACGACGGATCGTACCACGAAGTCGACTCTTCCGAAATGGCGTTCAAGATCGCAGGATCGATGGCGTTCAAGGAAGGTATGCGCAAAGCAGATCCCGTGCTTATGGAACCCATTATGAGAGTAGAAGTTTCCACCCCCGAAGATTATCTCGGCGACGTTATCGGAAACATCAACTCCAGAAGAGGTAACCTTATGGGCATGGAAAGCGTTGCAGGCAACCAGGAAATCCGCGCGGAAGTTCCGCTTGCAGAAATGTTCGGCTATGCAACCGACTTGCGTTCGGTAACTCAGGGCCGCGGAAACTACACGATGACGTTCGATCATTACGCCGAAGTTCCCAAAAACATTGCTGAAAAGATCATCGTTGATCGTCAGCAAAAGTCTCAAAACTAAAAGATTTTTGGTTTTTTGCGTCAAAACGCTTGTAAAAAAACCGATTATCATATATAATTAAAGTCATAAAACCAAATTAAAAATTTTTTCGGAGGAAAAATAAAAATGGCTAAAGCAAAATTCGACAGATCGAAGCCGCACGTTAACATTGGTACTATCGGCCACGTTGACCACGGCAAGACCACCCTTACCGCTGCTATCACCATGACGCTGGCAGCAAAAGGACTTTCTCAGGCAATGCGCTATGACGAAATCGACAAGGCGCCCGAAGAGAAGGCAAGAGGTATTACAATTAACACCTCGCACGTTGAGTATGAGACTGCAAACCGTCACTATGCTCACGTTGACTGCCCCGGCCACGCCGACTACGTCAAGAACATGATTACCGGTGCTGCCCAGA
>JBJFAC010000050.1:0-1577 GCA_051887715.1 Candidatus Neoclostridium sp. | reverse complement strand
ACATTTTTCTTATTTCTCCTGTTTTTTTACTTGACTTTTAATAGTTAGTCTCCTTAAATTAAATTCGTAAAAACCGACGATTCCGCAATCAACCGCCTCTTTGGCTCCATCCGGGAGGGAGCTGTCGCCGTCAGGCGACTGAAGGAGAGTGCGTCTTTAAAATCGGGTGCAAATCGTGGTTTTGCGATATAGCAAATAAGGACGAGCAATGCTCGCCCCTACAAGTTTTCTTTTGATGAATTAACACCTTACAGACGACCAATGGTCGCCCCTACAATTTTTTCTTCTTTTAAGGACGACCAATGGTCGCCCTTAAAATGGAATAACGTTTTAAGGACGAGCAATGGTCACTCCCACGGTTATCTTTTAAGGGTGTTTTTTATAAGACGCCGGCTCCTTCCACCGCTAACGCGGTCCCCCTCCCTCCCGGAGGGAGGCAATTAGGGAAGAAGACACCGATCCCCCTCCGTCCGGGAGGGGTAATCGGGAACGTTGCCCGTATGTTTTTTAGGCACGATTTCGGCGCGCGGATAAAAAAATAACGCTTCGCGCCCCGTATGCCCTTAAAAACGTTTTGATTCTCGTCGGAAATGTGGTAAAATATAAGGTAGACCGAGTAGGAGGCTAAAGCGATGGAAGCCGTTTACACCGACGAAGAAATACAGCGTGCGTTCAAGCAAAAAAAAGCAATGCTTGCGACGTACTGGATAGTTTTTGCGACGGTAGCCGCAATTCTTATCGCGCTTTTCGTTATCAATTTCGTGAAGGTCGAGCTTTGGCTGGACAGATCGAGTCAGAGCGCGTTTATGTGGATATCGATACTGCTCTCGTCGGCGTTTGCGATATGCTCGGTGTTCTTTTTCGGAGTCAAGTACCGTTATACTAAAGCGTACTGCAAAATGTATTCCGATATGCTGAACGGACGCAGGGACGAAGGAAGCGGACAGGTGCTGGAGCTCGTGCCGGAGCTCAGCGAAAAATACGCGGTCAAGTTTCACGGAGTAAAGGTGCTGTGTCCGCCGGTAAGACGCGGAGAGCAGAACGTGCGCCTGCTGCTTATAGAAAAGGATCACGATATTCCGCAGCTTCAACCGGGCGTTAAGTTTGCGTTTATCGCGCATTCCAACGTTATTCTCGGCTACGAGATAACCGAAACGGCGTAACCGGTGCGCCCGATAAACCGGTAATCAGGCTTAAGTAAAATCATTTCAAGGAGCAAATATATGAAGAGATCCGAAGTGGATAAGAAAGATCTGTGGGCGTTGGAAAACGTGTACGCAACCGACGACCTGTGGGAAAAGGACTACAAAGAAGCGGACAAAAACGCCTCTTTTCCGCTCAAATACAAGGGAAAACTCGCCGATAAGGCAAAACTGCTGCAGTTACTGAAAAAGAGCGACGAAATCGAAATTACGCTTGAAAAACTGTATTCGTACGCGAGAATGCGCCTCGATCAGGATTCCTCCGATAATTTCTACGCCGCTATGACCGACAGAGCGCAGGCGCTGTTCGTAAAGTATTCGGCGGCTTGCAGTTTTATTAATCCCGAGCTTTGCGCGCTGGACGAGAAGTATATC
>JBJFAC010000049.1:0-6857 GCA_051887715.1 Candidatus Neoclostridium sp. | reverse complement strand
GTGTAGAACTCCGCGCTGCCCACCGTGTAGCTTTCCACTCCTATTCCGAAAACCTTGCTTTCCACGCTGTCTACAAGGCAGTCGGGCGAATACTTAACGCTGTATATATCGTCGAGGGCTTCTTTTAGGCGCTTTCTCGGTCCTATTCTGTCGGCAGGCGTTTCTTTAAGTCCGTCCGGGATCCAAAGATTCATAAGACAGGGCGATTTTTGTTCTTTTCCGATTTCCGCGGCTATTTTACGGCAAGCCTTTACGTGGCGTATCCAGAACGCGCGTATTTCGGGATCGGGATGCGAAAGCGTCAAGCCGTCGGCGGCGTTCTCGTGACCGAACAGCGTTGCGTTGAAATCGAGCTTTACGTTGCGCTGACGGGCGTATTCTATCCAGGCGGCAAAGTTGTCTATGGTAATGGCGTCGCGGTCGCAACCGGCGTCGTCGGAAATGTAACTTGCGTGCAGATTAAGGCGCTTTACGCCGGGGATCAGCTTTAACGCCAGATCCAGCCCCTCGGTGAGCTCCTTGAAATTGCGCGCTCTGCCGGGGTACGAACCGGTTGCCTGTATTCCTCCGCCCGTGCCGCCCGAACGCGTTTCAAAGCCGCACACGTCGTCGCCTTGCCAGCATTGCAACGAAATCGGTACCGAGGACAGCGTTTTTATCGCTTGATTTACGTCCACTCCGTACTCTGCGTAACGAGTCGCCGCATATTCGAATAATGTATCGTCTTTCATCGTTATTCCTCCGTGATCATAACGTATTTTTTGTATTTTTCTTGCGTTTGCGCCTGATTTTCGGGCATAAACGTCTTTAACCGACTGCTGTTTGCTATTATTTCGCGAGCCTGCCACACGTCTTTTATCGCGCCGACGGCAATGAGCTGAACGACGGCGTTTCCGACGGCGGTTGCCTCTACCGGTCCGGTTATTACCGGCAAGCCGATTGCGTTCGCAGTCAGGCGGTTTAACAGCTCGTCCTGCGTTCCTCCGCCTACGATATGCAGAACGTCGTATTTCTCGCCCGTAACGAGCGTCAATCTGTCGAGCGTATTTTTATAGGTGAACGCAAGACTCTGATAAATTATCGCAATGCGCTCGTCGTCGTTTTCCGCCGCGCCCTGCCCCGTTTTTTCAAGATATTCGTCCACGCGGCAAAGCATAGGTCCGCGCGGAAGGAATAAGGAATCGTCGGGATCGATGAATTTATCGGTATCGACCGCAAGCGCTCTTCTCGATAAATCGGCAAATTCGGTTTTTTCGCCCCTTTCGTTAAGCTCGCGACGCGTTTCCTGCAACAGAAAAAGTCCCATTATGTTTTTCAGCAGTCGCACGCTGTCGCCGTAGCCTATTTCGTTGGTGAAATTACACCTCAAAGCAAAGTCGCCCGTTTGCGGACGAGTCGTTTCCGTGCCCATAAGCGACCAGGTACCGCTTGAAATATACGCAAAATTTTTCGATTTCGTCGGAACTGCCGCCACGGCGCTCGCCGTATCGTGCGTGCAGACGGCGATGACCGGTATTTTCTCGCTCGTGTATTCGGGCTTAAGATAACCGTACGTTTCGCCCGGTCGTATAATGCCCGGCAGAAGCGCTTTGTCGATACCGGCGGCGGACAGAACCTCGTCGTCCCAATCGTGAGTGACCGCGTTGATCATCGAAGTGGTAGAAGCGTTGGTAAGCTCGCACCGCTCGACGCCCGTTAAACGATACGCAAACAAATCCGCCATAAGCAACAGCTTGCCGCCCTTACCGCGCCACTCGGGATACAGCCCGTCCAGAACGCGGAAACGGTTTACGGTGTTAAAATCCATTTTTTGTATGCCCGTTTTGGAATACAGCACGGGAAAGGGCATAACTTTTTCGGTCCGTGCCGACGCGCCCACGATGGAAGGATCGCGGTAATTTACGGGCGGAGCGACTATTTGCCCGTCCTTTTCAATCGCAAAGTCCACGCCCCAGGTGTCTATTCCTATCGCGCTTATTCCTTTTTTCAGCGCGATTTTAACGCTTTCGTCTATCTTGCCGAAAAGATATCCGACGTCCCAGCACTGAGCCGCGCCGTTATTAACGAGCACGTTTTGGAATCTGTTTATTTCTTCGCCCGAAATTTTCCGTCCGTCAAACGAAAAAACGATCGCTCTTCCGCTTGAAAATCCGAAGTCGAACGCAAGCACTTTCTTTTCCACGGTAACGCCTCCGAACAAATTATAGCAAATTACTCGGCGTAAGTCAAGTTATATTTTCGTAACGCGACTGTGCCCAAGACATTTTGCAATAATACGATTTTACGAGATTACGGCTATATAATACGACTTTTTACGGAAACATGCAAGCGAGAAAACGCTACTAATTAGTAGGGTTTTACGCTTATTTTTAATTTTGCTCTTTTTAACCGGAAAAATCGGTTTTTGCGGCGACAAAAGCAAAGTACTATGTCACGCATAGTACTTCAAACGTGCGTTTTTGCCCGAAAATAAGGCTAAAATGCTTCAATATAGCCGTATCCCGTTCCCGCACTTCCCAAAAACCGAGCGCGAGAAATGATCGTTTCCTTCACCTCGTCCGCGCTGAGACAGGGATTTTCCCGTCTTATACGGTAGCATAAGCCCGCTACTACCGGCGCGGCGATGCTGGTGCCGCTGAGCACTACCCTTTCGTTATCGGGCGAAACGCAATCGACGTCGGATCCGAACGCGCACACCTCCGGCTTCGGTCCGTCTTTATCGAACGAACTGTATTTTGCGCGTTCTATTCCCCTTTCGTTTTTTTCAACGCTGCCCACGGTTATGATTCTGCTGCATCTTCCGGGCGACGTCACTCCGTTTTCTCCCGAATTGCCCGCGCTGGCGACCACCGTTATGCCCGCGTTCCACAAAGCGTTTACCGCCTCGCACAACGGATCCTTGCCCTCTTCCGCTCCTCCGCCCAACGACATACAAAGCGTGGTCACGTTGTACCTGCGGAAGTTGTCGTACAGCCATTGCATTGCCTCTAAAATATTTAAAACGCTTCCGCTCCCGTTGCTTTCGATCGCCTTAAGCGCAACCACGTCCGCGCCTGCCGCGCTTCCCGTTTTTGCCCACGGCGAAAATCTGCCGTCGCACGCCAGCAGACAGCCCACAGCCGTGCCGTGCCCGTTGTCGTCGTATGGATCGGTTTCACCCGAAACAAAGTCCACGAACGCCGCCGTCCGTTTCCGAGGCAGATAAAAATCCAGCGGCGGACAAAAGCCCGTGTCGATAAAGGCTATTTTTGCTCTTTCCGACGCTACCGAGCCGCTTCTTCCGGCGCGCGCGAAACGCCTTAAAGAAAAGGCTTGCGTCCTTTTAGGGGCACGCACGGCGGCGCAAGTAGAAACTCTTTCCGCGCGGCAAACCGCGCTTATGCACGGCAGCTTTTTTACGTCCTCGATGGAAAAAACGCAGATCTGCACGCCGAAAGCGCTGATAAACAGGTAGCTTTTTATCGCCTTTGCGCGATATTTACCCAAAGCGCGCCTAGCCAGCTCGTAGTTTTTGGCGAATACAATACATTCGGTTTCGCCGTTCCCGTCGGGAGTTAACCTTATTTCAGGCGTTATTTTATTATTTCGCATAGGAATTTTAGTTGATTTTCGCTCAGATACGGCTTTGCCGCCTCGACGAGCGCGGTCACTTTTTCGGCGTCGAACGTCCCGTTTTGCTTTTGCTCGCCTACTATCTGCGCAAGCTGTCGCAAAAGTCCGCTTTCGTCCAGATCGCCGTATTTTGCTTTTGCCGCCGCAAGCTGCTCCAAAGCGTCGTTTTCGTCCGCCCGCTCTTTCTTTCCCGTCGAAGAATATCCTTTCAGTCTTTTCATTTTACCTCCCGGTCGTACTTTTATTTATATGCACGCATATAATAAAACGTACATAGTTTTCAGGGAGGGCTGTATGGATCTTAAAGCGTTATTGCCCCTGCTTCTGGCAGGCAACAAAAACGGCGAAAACATAGCGCCGCTCATAAACGCCATGAGCGCGGGCTCAAAAAGCGATAAGTCCGATAAAAGCGCGGAAAACGATTCCGCAGTCGATCGGGTTCTTGGCAAAAACAACGATCCGATGCTTGCAAACGTTCTGAAAAACGTTATGAGCGGCAACGGTAAACGAAACGGAAGCTACGGAATCGAGCAGATCTCGGGCATCGCCAACGACGAAATTCTGGGAAAAATAGTTAAATATCTCGACGCGCGCGGATAGAAGCTATACCGCCGACAAAACTTGAATCGCAGTTTTTTTATCGCTTTTCCGATTTTTTGGTTTTATGCGTATTTTTTTGGTTTTATACAAATATTTACTTGATTTTTTGCGGCAAATGACTTGATAAAATGCTTGCAAAATGTTATAATGTTTATATTCGGTTTTGCCGAAAGCGAATTTTTCATTTCGGAGACATTATGAAAAAGTACGTAAAATACGTTTTGTCCGTTGCTTTGGCGCTTTCTTTTGCACTTACGGGCAGCAGTGGCGTTTTCGTCGGAGCGGAGAGCGCCGCCGAGCCTGAAATTCATACTCACGTTCTCGAATATATCCCGCTCGTCCTCCCGACCGAAACGGAGGACGGCAATTTTCCGTTCTATCTTTGCACGGAATGTGCCAAACGCTTTGCCGACGAAAACGCAGCGGTTGAAGTCTCGGTGGACAAAGTTACTCTGCCGAGAAAGCAGAAATACGGTATTGTCAGTTCGGTAAGCGAATACGTTTACGGAAGCAAGAAAGAAATAACTTATTTTACCAACCTGCCTGCCGAAAAATTCGCGGAAAACTACTCGATTTATATCGGCGAACAGCGCGTTCCCGACAACGAATACACCTTAAAAGCCGATTCGGAGGTTGCAATCATCACGATAGGCGGCAAAACCTTCGAGAATCAGACAAAAAAAGGCGAGTACTACGTAACCGTTAAATCCGACGCAGACGACAGCGTTAACATCAGCACTACCGTCATTATTTCCGAGCCCGAAAACAATTCCGAGCAGACTTCGCCTTCTTTCGATTTCGGGCAATTGGTTTTGATCGTTTCGGTTTCCACTCTCGCGGTCGTGTGCGTTGTTCTTGCGATGCTGTTCCTTATCAACAAGCGCAAGCGCTCCTCGGAAAAAAGCGACGACTCGGACGACTGACTAAAAGTCTTCCTCAATAAAACGAAAAGTACTATGGCTCTACATAGTACTTTTATTTTTGCAAATTTATTCTTTTTTACGGCGATTTAACGCTTGATCGGCGTTTTTTCGCTTTGCGAACGCTTACGGCGCCACTTAAAATCTTCCGAATATCAAAAGGTGAATTATTCCCACCAGAGTTGACCACACCACGCCGTTTACCACAACGGGACCGACTATCGTAAACATTTTCACGCTGGTTCCGAATATCAACCCTTCGGTTTTGTATTCGATGGACGCGCTGGAAATGGCGTTTGCAAATCCGGTTATCGGCAAAAAAGATCCCGCTCCGCCTCTTCGCGCAATTACGTCGTAAAAACCGAGCCCCGTAAAGAGTATTGCGATCAATATAAGCGTTGCGCTTGTAAGGTTGGAGACGAACGCAACCGATTTATCAGGAAGCAGCAACGCGTACAGATCGCCTATCCCCTGCCCTATTACGCAGGTCAGTCCACCCACCCAGAACGCGTTGAACAGCGATTTTAACGCTCCCGTGGACGGCGATACTTTTTTAACCGTTTGCGCGTATTTACGGTTTCTTTCGGCGATTTGCGTTTCAGCGTTCTTCATTCGTTTTTACCTCTTTTACAAGCGATTCGCGGCAAGGCTTTACGCTGTAAACGTTTTGCTCGGAAATCGCGCGTTTAATTTGTTTTCTCATACGGTAATTATGTCAAAAACGGCGATTTTTATGCGCAATTTAATTAAATCCCGCTTTGATTTTGTTTATTATTTTATTCTCCAGCCGCGATACCTGAACCTGCGACACGTTGAGCCGTTTGGCTATTTCACTTTGCGTCAGATCCCGATAGTAGCGCATGATTATGATTTTCCGCTCGCGCTCGCTCAGACCGCGTATTGCGTCGCGCACGATTATGCGGTCGAGATCCTCGTCGGAATCCACCCTGTCGGGCATTCTTTCCATTATCGACTGACCGGAATCGTCCTCTCCTTTATCGTAGATCGATAAGGGCGCTTTCTGCGAATCCATGGCAAACGCCACTTCCTGCGGCTCTACGCCCAGCGCTTCCGCTATTTGCCACACCTGCGGACTTACGTCGTTTTCACGCTGATACCGATCGATAAAATACGCTATTTTATACGACAACGTTTTGGTAAGCCTTGATACCTTTATAAGTCCGTCGTCGCGCAGATAGCGCTTTATTTCGCCCATTATCATAGGGACCGCGTAGGTCGAAAAACGAACGCCCTTTTCCTTGGAAAAGTTTTCGATGGCTTTCAACATTCCTATCGAGCCCAGCTGGTAAAGGTCGTCGTACTCCACGCCCCTGCCCTTAAAACGCTTGACGATGCATTTGATCAGCGGTGAATTCTCGCTTATCAGCCGCTGTTTAGCCTCGTTGTCGCCGCCTTGCGCTTTCTCTATTAAGCTTTCGGTTGTTTCTCTGTCAAGCAATATAGTCCTCCGTCAGGCAAGTTTTTTGTCCATATACACGCTGATCCCGCCCTTTTCGTTACTTACGACGTCCAGCTTGTCCATAAACGCCTCCATTATGGTAAAGCCTATTCCGGCGCGCTCGCTTTGGCTCTCGGTGGTGTAATACGCCTGCCTTGCCTTTTCTATATCGGGTATGCCCGCGCCTTCGTCGCTTATTCCTCTATGTAGATCGTTGCCCTTCAACGACGCGAAGACCACTATTTCTCCGCCCTGATTTTTATACG
>JBJFAC010000048.1:0-1588 GCA_051887715.1 Candidatus Neoclostridium sp. | reverse complement strand
GATAAAAATCTGAGCGTCGTTTTAAGCTCCAAAAACGCTCCCGAAATAACGCCCGATCAGGCGGCTAAAGCGGCAAGCGGAAGCAAGACCGAGCTAAGCGAAGACGTCGTTCTGCGCGCCAACGCGATACGCGGCGGCGAAGTGTTCTGGACGGAGGACTATTCGCTCATCAACAAGATAAACCGCGATCTCGCGGAGATAAACGGCACGCTTGCGGAGGAGGGCGACCTTATCGCCGCGGAAAATAAATTAAAAGAACGGCGGTCGAGAATCGAAGAACAGAACAATTTATACAAGAGAATTTTTGCCGTTATCCGTCCGCATCTTAAAAAGATAAAAAAGCTTTTTTCGTTTGCCGAAAGCGAGGAAGACAAAGAAAAGGCGCTTCGCCTCGCGATCGTGTACGGAGTATATATGAAAAGGCGCAGTAATCTGGAAATGACGGCGAAAAGCGGTCGGGCACAACTTAGCGAACTGCTGTACGCCGTGCGCGAATCGACGGACGCGCTGTCGTTCTACGGAGCGGCGGCTTCGGCGTTATGCGACGGCGACGGCACGTTCCCTGTCGAGCAGATAACGTTAACCTACGAATTTTTCGAGGACTGCGTCGAAAGCGCTTTGCCGGATCTGTCGGCGTGCCTCGTGCGTTTGTCGATTAAGGACGGCGGTTTGCATTGCCGCGTTGCTCTCGATAATGTAAAAAACATACTGCCGGACGGCTGGCGCGCAAAGGAATGCGAAAATCTGGGCGCGACCGTCGGATTAATGCAACAGGACGAAACGCTGTACGCGTCGCTTTCGTTTGGTAAAAAGGGGGCGAATTTATGATGCCGTTCGTCGATTGCAACGAAATTATTTTTCGCTTTACGCTTATTGTCGTCGTGCTTGCGGCGTTTGTCGGAGCGGTGTGCTTTGCGATGAGCCTCTCCTATCGACTGAAAGCGGGTTACGTTTTTCCCGAATTGATATGCACGCTTTTTGCGGCGGTTACGTTCTGCTTGTTGTCGGACGGCATAAGTATTCGCGACTTAGGCGCAGACCGAACCAAATTTACGCGCTCGTTGTGCTTTTTGCCCACGTGGTTTATAGTGTCGTGCGCTATTCTGCTGTTGGCGGCGTCAGTCGCTTGTATGCTTTTCGTCGTAAGAAAGCGGCTTTCGGGGCTCACGGCGATGTCGGTCAAGGATGCGATTTCCGTATTGCCGGCAGGCGTTTGTTTTTACGACGAAACGGGGCGACTGCTGCTCGTGAACGAGAGAATACGAAGCGAATGCAGTGAAATCACGGGAGCGCCGCTTTTTGACGGAGCGGCGTTCTGGTCGGCTATGTGCGATGGGAAAACCGCGGAAGGAATAACCTGCGTAAAAGAAGGCGATTCCGTGCTCGTAGAAAAAAGGGACGGGCGAGCAAGCTGTTATAAAAGGATAGTACATATTTTAGACGGCAGGACTGTTTACGAGTTATCGTGTTCGGACATAAGCTGTGAATTCGCGCTTAAAAAGAAGCTTGAGGAACAGAATGCAGAACTTAGGAAAATGAATTTAAGACTGCGTAAATACGGCGAAACGGTAACCGAAGTTACCAAAGA
>JBJFAC010000047.1:0-6900 GCA_051887715.1 Candidatus Neoclostridium sp. | reverse complement strand
CGTCTATTCCGCGAGCCGCCACGTCGGTGGCGATCATAAGGCTTACTTCGCCCGATTTCAGTTTTTCGAGCGCGGCTTTACGTTCCTTCTGCGGCATATCGCCGTGAATTGCCGACGCTTTTACGCCCACTGCGGACAGGCTTACGGCAAGCTTTTCCACCATTCTTTTCGTATTGCAAAAAACCATTGCGTGAGAGGGAGCAAAGCGGCTTATCAGCTTTTTAAGCGTTGCGTCCTTTTCCTTCAGCCCCGTTCTGACGAAAAACTGCGTTACCGAACGGGTGACTTCGTCGTCCGTGCCCACGGTAACGGGCGATCGCATATACTTTTCGGCTATTATTTTCGCTTCGGGCGGCATCGTGGCGCTGAACATTGCCGTCACTCTTTCCTTTGGGCATTTGGAAACTATCTTTCCGATCTCTTCCTTAAAGCCCATTTTCAGCATTTCGTCCGCTTCGTCAAGCACGAGCATTTTCAGTTCTTCCAGCTTTAAGGTGCGGCGCTTTAAGTGGTCGACCAGCCGACCGGGCGTACCCACCGCTATTTCGGCGTTGCGCTTCAGCGCGGTTACCTGACGAGCCATATTTATTCCGCCGAATACGGGCACGACCTTACAGCCCTCCCGATAAGAGTTGAGAAAGCGTATTTCGTTTACGACCTGCGCGGCGAGCTCGCGAGTGGGGCAAACTACCAGAACCTGCGTTTTTTCGCTTTGATCGGACACGCCTGCCACCGCCGGGATAGCGTATGCAAAAGTCTTACCGCTGCCCGTTTTGGACTTTCCGATGACGTCCTTACCCTGAAGCAACAGCGGTATGGCCTCTTTTTGTATGGGCGTGCATTCGGTTATGTTTTTTGTTTCGAGCGCGCGCAAAACGTAATCGGGCACGCCCAGCGAAGAAAATTTCATTATTTGAGAGCCAGAATTTTATCCAGAACGCCGTCAAGCGCTTCGGTAGCGACGTTTTCCACCTTTCCCTCGTCGCAGGCGGCGGCAACGGCGCTGTCGATCGGCATCCGCGCGACGCAATCCACGCCGATTTTCGCCGAAACGTCCTCCAGCTTGCTCTTGCCGAAGGGGAAAAGCTTCTCTCCGCAATGAGGGCATGGGTAATAGGACATATTCTCCACCAGCGCGAGAATGGGCACGTTCATAAGCTTTGCCATGTTTACCGCTTTTTCCACTATCATCGACACGAGATCCTGCGGCGTGGTAACTATTACTATTCCGTCGAGCGGTATCGACTGAAATACCGTCAGCGGTACGTCGCCCGTTCCCGGAGGCATATCGACGTACATATAATCCACGTCTTCCCACACGGTCTCGCCCCAGAATTGCTTTACGACGCCTGCGAGAATAGGTCCGCGCCATATTACCGGCTTGGTTTCGTCCTCGAGCACGAGATTGACCGACATTATCTGCACTCCGCCCTTGGATTTTACCGGCAAAAGCAGGTTTTCCGCCGTGCCGAACGCCTTTTCGGTCAAACCGAACGCTTTGGGAATGGAAGGACCGGTTACGTCCGCGTCCAGAACGGCAACGCGTTTACCTTTTGCGCTCGTTGCCGAAGCAAGCAAAGCGGTGACGGTGGACTTGCCCACGCCGCCCTTTCCGCTGACTACGCCGATTACTTTTTTGACCTTACTGTATTGATTGAGCGGCGTTAAAAGGCTTTCGCTCTTACGAGAAGCGCAGTCGCTGCCGCACGTCGAACAATTATGCGTACATTCGCTCATTATTAATCTTCCTTGCTTTTCAAGCTTAGTTTTTACCGGAGCGCAGTGCGGAAAAGCCGCTTTTCGCCCTCGGAATATTATACTCCAAAACGCGAAAAAATGCAAGAAAAACGCTACGGTATAATTATTATAATATCGTTGATTGCAAAAAGCAGGGGCTTGTTAAACCTCTGCTTTTCGGTTTTTTTATTGCAGCCCGTTAATCCGGGAGCGGACTATTATTCTTCGGGAGAAAAATCGTCTTTACCGACTCCGCAAACCTCGCAGGCAAAGTCTTCGGGAAGATCTTCCCACTTTACGCCCTGCTCTTCTTCGTCGTAAACCCAGCCGCAAACGTTACATACATATTTCATAAGATATACCTCGCGTGTAAATTATTTTCTCATCATTATTTGCGAAATTACGTCGAGCACGGCAGAATGGCAACCGCCGCAACCCGTTGAACAATGGGTTATTTTCTGAACGTCCTCGAATGCTTTTTCTACGTCGGAAAAACTTTTCGCCTGATCGAGAGCGCGCTCGACGTCGGAATACGAAATGTTTTTGCAATGACAAATTACGTAATCTTCCATAATTTTCGCCTTTTATCAGTCGTTGAAATATCTCTTAAGCAGTCCTGCGAAAACGGCGCCGTGACGAGCCTCGTCCTTTGCCATTTCGTGTACGGTGTCGTGAACCGCGTCGTAGCCAAGTTTCTTTGCTCTGGACGCGATTTCCAGCTTAGCCGCGCACGCTCCTTCTTCCGCGCCTGCGCGAGCAACGAGGTTTTCCTTGGTGGAAGCGGATACGACTTCGCCCAAAAGCTCGCAGAACTTAGCTGCGTGCTCAGCCTCTTCGTACGCTATTCTCTTATAAGCTTCGGCAACCTCGGGATAGCCTTCTCTGTCGGCAACGCGCGCCATAGCCAGATACATACCGACTTCGGTGCACTCGCCCTGGAAATGATCCTTCAGTCCCTGCAGAACTTCCGCGTCTTCAACCTTGCCGTCGCCCACGGAATGTACGCACGCCCAGTTGTACGCGCCCGTTTCCTGCAGAATTTCAAACTTGGTTGCTCCGCACTGGGGGCATCTCTCCACGTCTTCGTCCACGATACATCCGCAGATCAAACATCTTTTCTGTTTTTTCATTTTTATATCCTCCGAATTTTATTTTTTATTACATTGATCGCACACGCCGTAGTAAACGCGCTTCTCCTCTTCCACGGAGTAGCCCATTCCGATTACCTCGTCGTCATGCGGTTCAATAAATAAGTCCGTGATCTTTCCGCATTTCCTGCAAATAAAATGCGCGTGAAAAGTCGTGCAGGCGTCGTAACGCACTATGCCGTCGTCCGACTCGACCGTCGTCAGCTTGCCGCTTTCCGCCAACTGACCGAGATTGCGGTACACCGTGCCAAGGCTTATATCCGGAATTATTGCGCGCGCCTTGTCGTATACCCAGTACGCGTCGGGGTGCGACTCGGTGGACTTTACGACCGAATAGACGGCTTCTCTTTGCTGCGACTTTCTCATACGTTCCTTTTTGCGTGAAATTTGCGGTAACGATATTTATTACCGTCGTAATTATTATATAGTAACTATTCCTATATGTCAAGCGTTTTACAATAAATTTACGGCTTTTCGGAACGGACCTTTTCAGCGCTTTTCGGAGCGCGTATACAAAGGAAAAAAGCGAAAAAAGGCGTTTACTATTCGTTTTTTGCGAAATTTGCGAAAATCAACGGTCATTACAAAAAAAAAGCGACCTGTCGGAAAAAAGCGACAGCCGCAAAAAAGATAAAGCATTACCGTTGACACGCAAGGAAAAACGTGTTAAAATACAAAGGTAATGCTTTTTTCGGAGAGCATTATGGCAGATGAATTTAAAAAGCCCGGACTTATGGACGGACTTGGCAAGGGAGAGGACGACGATAAAATCGTGCGGTGGATAACCGTCAACGGCAAACACGTTCCGATAAAGAAAGGGCAAACTCCGAAGCAGGCAATCGAGCAAGCGTTTGACAAGCCGAAAAATTTTATCAATATACAACTGTTTGCACATAACAGCAAAAGGATGGGAGTTTTCCAATTAAAGAAAGGCATAAAGACATTGGAGCGGAGAATATCCGAGCATGAAGAAAAAATTAAAAACAGTACGGATTCCGCTTTGATAAACCATTGGAAAACAGAAATAGAGGCATTTAAAACAGAAATGCAGAAATACGAAAACGCATTAAACGATATCGACCGGAATAAATAGGAGGGTGCAAAATGGATTTGGAATATGAAGACATATATGCCTATTCAGTGAACAGAATTAAGGAAAAAATCAACCGCAATTACGAATTGCAGAAGCAATATCCGGACAAAAAAGAATTTTATCAGGGTGCTATATTCGGATTATTCGAGTGCTTGGATATGATGAAGAGCGATGTGTTTGTTTTGCGAAACGAGGACGCTGTAAAAGATATGGGGCTTGATTTTGAATCGTTCGATAAATATGACAGCGGTACCATGTTCGACGACATTGACGAATAAAGAAAAACAACAAGAAAAAAGGAGCAGACATAAGACGTTTGCTCCTTTTCGATTTAATTTTCTTTTTTGGGCAGATGTTTGAGGTATTCCTCTAACAGAAAGAGGACGTATTCGGGTGGCTTGCTTTTTCCTTGTTCCCACGTTTGAATATTTGCAACGGGGATATGCACAAGCACCGCGAATTTCTCCCGGCTCAGTCCGTTGGACGCGCGCATTTCTTTAACCGTAATAAACTTTACCTCACAGAATCATTAATCTTGATCAGGATTTATCTTTGCAAAATCAGCGGTGTTTTCGGTCGGCTGAACGGAAGCGGTTTCGGGCTTGGGCGCGCGGCGGCGGTTGTTGTAGCCGCGGTTGCTTTTACTGCGCTTGGGGATAATGACCACGCGGCGGTTGGGCTCTTTGCCCTCGCTCTTTGTAAACACCTTGTCGTTGTCGTTGAGCGTTGCGTGGATTATTTTTCTTTGCGTGTTGCTCATCGGATCGAGCAGAACCTTTCTGCCGGTCTTATAAGCTTTTTCCGCCATACGGCGAGCGAGAGCAACCAGAGTTTTTTCTCTTCCCTCGCGATAGCCCTTGCAATCGACGTTGACTGCGAGATGCTTGTCCTCTCCCTCTTCCACGGCGCGCTTGCAAAGCTGCTGAATAGCGTCAAGCACTTCGCCGTGATGTCCGATGACGGACGTATCTTCGGTTACGAGATCGATGTCCACGCTGCCTTTATCGGTGTTTATGACCAGGCTTGCTTCGACGTTCATAAGACGGAGCAGTTCGGAAACATACGATCTTGCCATTTCGACCTGCTGTTCCGACACGGGTTTGACGGGTTCGGCAGGCGCCTGTTCCTTTTCGGGTTCGGTTTGAGGCTCGCAAGCCGTTTCTTCATTTTGTTCGCGAGGCGGGCGCTGTTTTGCCGGGCGTTCGCCTTTTTCTTTCTTTTCAAATCTTTTTTCTTTGCGATTTTCCCTTCTGGGCGGATACCAATCCTCTTCGGGCTGAGCCGGAGCGGGATTTGCCTTCTGCTCGTCGAAAGCCGCCTCGTCGAAAACGAGGTTGACCTTGGCTTTTCTGAGCCAACTGCCGCTGGAGAGTACTTCTACGTCAACGTCGTCGACGGTGATGCCTTCCCTGCCCGTTTTTTCCGCGAGTTTATTAAGTCCGTCGAGTATAGCGTCGTCAAGTTTTTTTCCTATTCCTTCTACTATCATATTTTCACCTCTCGCGGAATTTATTTTTTTCCGCCGTTAGTATTTTTTTCGTTTGCCGCGCCGTCGGTCTTTCTGTCCGAAAAATCCGGTCTGCCGTAGCGCTGAACTTCGGTTACCATATTTTTCGCCGCTTTTCTGTCCGCAAGTTTGACTACCAGCGTTCCGATAAGCGATATGGCTATCGACACGACGTAGCTCATTACCAGATACAGGGCGAACGCCGCGGTGTACGAGAATGCGAAGAACGCCATCATTATCGGCATTACGAACATCATTATTTTGGACGAGCTTTCGCTTTGCGCGGTCATTTGTCCGCTTTCCTTCTGCTGACGATAGGACAATAACTGCATTGCTATCGACAGAATGATGGTGAGCGCCGGCAGAATGAAGTAGCCATTTTCGCTGTTGTATTCGGGATCGTTGAGCAGCTTGCCCATTACCTTTTCGTACTTGCCGGAATTGAGCATATCGCTGAGCTTGTCCGCGTCCACTCCGTGTCCGGGATTCGCGTAGTTGCCTATATTCTTTTTAAAATCGGCAAGGTTGTTAATCGGCTTTGCCATTAACGTATCGGCGTTCCAGATGTTCTTTATCCACAAAAAGCTCATCTTGACTTCCGTTTCGTACACTTCCTTGACCTTTTGCTGAGCGACGTCTATCGCCTTGTCGCGCACGGTCTGCTCGGCATTCTCGATTATTTTAGCCGCGGTCCGCACCTCGATCTCGGCGGCGTGCGCTTCCTTATCGTACTCCGTAAGAGCCGCAACTTTTGCCTTAGACGCTTCTTCCATTACGGCGCTTTCGGCAGTTTTCCTGACCTCTTCTTCGGCGTCTTTAATGATATTGGCTTCCGCAAGGATGCTTATTTCCAATACCGTCGCGGTATCGTTTGCCTCTGCATTTTCGTTGAATTCGTTAATTGCCTGCGTGCGGGCGCGTTCCGCATCTTCCAGAATCGCCCTTCTTTCCTCCTTGGAAAGAGCGCAGTATTCGTCGTACGTATAAGCGGAAACGGAAGCGTTAAAGCTGTCGTCGTACGCTTCTTGTCCTTTCTTGGCGGCAAGCTGCTTTTTTGCTTTTTCCACGTAAGCGTCGCGCTTTTCGCTGAGCGAGGAAAGAACTTTGTCGTACTCCTCCGCGTATATCTCGACGTATTTCGCATTTACTACCGCGTCGTACGCTTTTTGGGCGATTTCGTCTTTCAGCTCGTCGCTAACGCGCTCGCGCAGAACCGCTTTATTCTCGGTTTCGGCGGCAATAGCTTCCGCTATTTCTTCGTCGTGCTTTTCGGCGTAACGTTTTTCAACCAGCGCGTCGTTCGTGTATTCGGTGTACGTGTCGTACAACTGCTCGTACTGGCGGAAATTCTGGTATTGGCTGATGGGCTGTAAGCCGAGCGAAAACAGCGTTATGAAAATAACCAGCGTTATGAT
>JBJFAC010000046.1:0-1637 GCA_051887715.1 Candidatus Neoclostridium sp. | reverse complement strand
CTCTTAAATACAAGGTAATTATCACCGGTATCAACGGCGACGCAAAGCTTAACGAGGCAATCGAGTGGACCGTCAATAACGCTCCCATCAATCTTACCGAACAAATTCTGGCGGTAGGTGAGACGGGCGCCGCATTCGTCATCAAAGGACATATGGCGGAAGAGGCGGGCAACGAGTATCAGGGACTCAGCATCGACGGAGTAGGTATCACCGTATACGCGGCTCAGTACGTCTCGGAAACCGACAGCACCGACAATCAATACGACGCCGACGCAACCTATCCTATCGAGATTCTGGCTGCTATTAAGGACGCCGAAATGACCGAACAGGCTGACGGAAGCTTCACCTATGCAAACTCGGATAACACCGTAACGGCTTCGATCCCCACCGGAGTTACCGTTGCCGAAGGCGAAAAGCCCGAAGTTAACGTCACTCCCTTGAACGGCGGCAATATTACGACCACGGCGGACGGCAAAAACGCAATAGGCTACGATATTTCTATCGATAACGTCACGCTGGGCGATGCTCTTGCAAAGGTTTCGTTCAAGCTGGGCACCGGTCTGCAGAACGTAACGATGAAGCACGACGGCGTGGCAATGACCAAGGTCGATTCCGAAAGCGCTCTTACCGAAAACAACACCTTCTATTACGACGAAACGAGCGGTATGGTTACCGTTGCGGTAAGCAGCTTCTCGCCCTTCACCGCCGAATTCGACGCTCCCGTTGCTTCCATTGGCGGCAAGGCGTACTACAGCCTGCAGGAAGCGTTCAACGTTGGCGGCGAAATCGTCCTGCAAAGTGACGTCGTCATTCCTACCACCAAGACCGAGACGGCAGACCGTCTTACTATTAATGCGGCAACCACGCTCAACTTCAACGGACACAAGATCGTCGCTCCCGGCGAGCTTGAACCCACTTCCAACTGGGCGGCTCTTTTCGTTGCGGCAGACGCCGTGTTTAACGCCGACGAAAAAGGCGGAATCGTGTGCCCCGATAAGGAAAACGGAGAAGTCGGCACCTATGCGGCAAACGTTATCGGCGGCGCAAGCCTGACCGTTAACGGCGGAACCTACTACGGCGGCGGCACTGTTTTCCAGGTTCAGAAAGGAAATCTTACAATCAACGGCGGCAGCTTTGCAGCCACTCCGTTCGGAGAGCCGTACGTCTATAATTTCGTGCTCAACTGCGTTGACGCAAATTATAAAAACGGAACCGCAACCATCACCGTAAAGGGCGGCAGCTTCAAAAACTTCAACCCCGCAGACAACTCGGCTGAAGGAGCAAACACCAGTTTCATAGCACCCGGTTGCGAAGTGCTTGTTGAAAACGAAACCTACAGCGTATACGTCGGTACACTCGTTTGCACCGCGGCAGAACTGCAGGAACTTTTGACGAACTACGGTGCGGCAGGCGCAGGAAATAACACCGTGGCTATCACCACCGATCTTCGTCTTGCGGAAGGACAGGTGTGGGAGCCTATTCTCGTTGACGGATACAACGGAGCAGGCATTGTTACGATAAACGGCAACGGTCACACCATCTACGGCTTGAACGCGCCCCTGTTCGCAGGTACCTGGGCAGGTAAGTCCGGCATTATCGTCAATGATTTAACGCTTGCAAACGCTAACATCGCAGTC
>JBJFAC010000045.1:0-1638 GCA_051887715.1 Candidatus Neoclostridium sp. | reverse complement strand
CTTATCGTATAAACGTTAAGGCAATTCGAGCCTGCGCCCAATTCGCCGCGCAATCCTCCCGTTCCGAATTCGAGATCCTTATAAAAACAGTTCTCGATGCGTTTTTCGTCGTTCTGCATGGCGATCAAACCTTCTTTTACGTCCTGATCGGTCACTTTTTCAAGCCACAAATTATAGTTTTCTTTGGCAGTCATATTATTTCTCCTGTCGCGCCGTTACGGTTATCGTATAGCCGAATTTGTCGGATTTACCTTTTTCCAGCGCGTTTATGTACGGTTTTTTGCTTATTTCTCTTACCGGGCGAACGGCGTAGTCGCACGCTCCCCACCAGCTTTCGACGCAGACGTAGTTATCCCTTTCGTCGTCCGCCCATAACGCTATAAGCGGCGAATCCGATGTTACCGTCACGTCGTAATTTTTTCTGATTATCGTCACTTCTTTGTTTTTTCGCACGGCTATAAACGTGTTATGCCTGCGGAAAAACGCTTTGTCCGCGATTATTTCGTTGCCGTCCTCGATTTTAACCTCTCTTGAAAGCAGGTTTCCGTCCAGCGGAACGTATTTTACCCGCGTTGCGTGAAAGTCTATTTTGCAAGCCGAGCCGTCGTCCAAAGCAAATCCGGGATGCGCTCCTATCGCAAAATACATAGTTTTATCGCCAACGTTTTCCACCTCGTATTCCACCGAGAGCGAATTATCGTTTAACGTGTATACCGCACGGAAAACGAACTCGAACGGATAGCATTCCAGCGTTTTCTCGCTTGACGAAAAGCGTAACGCAAGTTTATTTTCGGCGTGCTCCTCAACGGAAAAAACGCTGTCTTTCGCAAAGCCGTGAATATCGACGTAATAACGCTTACCGTCGTATTCGTAATAGCCTTCGTTCATTCTTCCGCAAAAGGGAAACAGAACGTGATCGCAATGATTCCAATAGTCTGCGCCTGCAAAAGTTATTCTCTCGCCGCCTGCCGCGTCGGTTATCGACGTAATACAGCCGCCGTTAAGGCTGACGTCCACGGATAAAATTCGGTTTGATATGTTCACGGTGCGCTCTCCTTGCAATATTTTATCACCCGCCGAGAAAAAAGTAAATTATTCCGCGCTGTTTTTTTGCCGGAATATTATTTTTTTTACAGCTCCTCCGCTTGCTTCGTCCACAAAGCGGCGCAGGCGTCGCTTGGCATACGAAGATCGCCCCTGGGCGACAACGATACCGATCCGATTTTTATTCCGTCCGGCAAACACGAACGTTTGAATTGCTGCGAGAAAAATCTTCTCACGAAATTTTTAAGCCACTTCGCTATCGTTTGCTCGTCGTAATCCGGAAAAGCCGAACGCGCTACGCGGAAAAGCTTTTTTGGTCCGTAATACGAACGCAACATATAATACAGGAAGAAATCGTGCAGCTCGTACGGCCCTACTATATCCTCGGTTTTTTGCGTGACGTGCTTTCCGTCGGAGGGCAAAAGTTCCGGGCTTACCGGCGTTGCGAGAACGTCCGAAAGCACGCTTCGCGTTTTCTCGTCCGAATCGAGCGCGTAATGATTTATAAGATATCTTATCAGCGTTTTGGGTACGGACACATTTACTCCGTACATCGACATATGGTCGCCGTTGTAGGTGGCCCAGCCGAGGGCA
>JBJFAC010000044.1:0-7139 GCA_051887715.1 Candidatus Neoclostridium sp. | reverse complement strand
GTGATATTTTCCCTATCGGGAAAGTTAAGGCAAATATAATATAACTTCGGCGTAGTCAAAATATAACGCAATAAACTTGCATATCACTTTTAGCCATAAGGCTAAAAATATAACTTGATGTTAATTCTTTTGTGGATAAGAAAAGCACACTACGTTTCACCTTTGGTGAAGTATAGTGTGCTATACTTTTATTATATATTATTAATCCTTTGGGAACTGCCCTTAAGAAAAGGACGGGTTTTATTTGAATGACGGCGGTTTTACGCTTTTGAAACCATATCGAGAAAATAGCGGTGTACGGACGGATCGTCGTTCAGCTCCGGATGAAAGGCGGTCACCAGCTGATTAGCCTGACGAGCCGCAACGATATTGCCGTTAACCGTCGCAAGCGCTTCCGCTTTGCCGAAAACTTCTTTAATAAACGGCGCGCGGATAAAAGTCATCGGGATACGACCGATGCCGTCGAACTCCGCCTGAGTATAAAAACTTCCAAGCTGACGCCCGTAAGCGTTGCGCACGGCGGTTATATCCATCGTGCCGAAGTGGACGCGGTCGTCGTTATCTATTTTCTTTGCAAGCAGAATAAGACCTGCGCACGTCCCGAACACGGGAACGCCTTCTTCGATGCGTTCTTTCAGCGGCTCGAACAGCCCCAGCTCGCGCATTAGTTTTCCTTGTACCGTGCTTTCGCCGCCGGGAATAATTATGCCGTCGAAGGGCTGATCCAGATCCTTTTTTTGTCGCAGCTCAAAGGATTCTGCGCCCAGCTTACGAAGCATCTGCTCGTGCTCGATAAACGCGCCTTGCAAAGCAAGAACAGCAATTTTCATCGTTTACTTGCCTCTTTCAGCCATTAAAAGCTCGATTTCCTGCTCGTTGATGCCCACCATAGCCTCGCCCAGGTCTTCGGAAAGCTCCGCCAGCATTTTCGCGTCGTTGAAGTTGGTAACCGCTTTGACTATTGCAGCCGCTCTCTTTTCGGGATTGCCGGACTTGAATATGCCCGAACCGACGAACACGCCTTCAGCGCCGAGCTGCATCATCAAAGCCGCGTCGGCAGGAGTAGCCACGCCGCCTGCCGCAAAGTTAACTACAGGCAGTTTTTTGTTTTCGTGCACGTATTTTACCAGCTCGTAGGGCACCTGAAGCTCCTTTGCGGTATTAAAAAGCTCGTCCTCCGCCATAGAGCCGATTCTGCGTATTTCGGCTTGCATCATACGCATATGGCGCACGGCTTGAACGACGTCGCCGGTGCCGGGCTCGCCCTTTGTGCGAATCATAGACGCGCCTTCGCTGATACGGCGTAACGCTTCGCCCAGATCTTTTGCGCCGCAGACGAAAGGAACGTCGAACTTGGTTTTATCGATGTGGTATTTATCGTCGGCGGGAGAAAGCACTTCGCTCTCGTCGATGTAGTCGATCTCTATCGCCTGCAAAATCTGCGCTTCGGCGAAATGACCGATACGGCACTTTGCCATAACGGGAATGGACACCGCCGCCTGAATGCCTTTTATCATTTTCGGATCGCTCATACGGGAAACGCCGCCGGCGGCGCGGATATCCGCGGGAATGCGCTCCAAAGCCATGACGGCGCACGCGCCTGCCGCTTCCGCGATTCTTGCCTGTTCGGGCGTGGTGACGTCCATAATAACTCCGCCCTTAAGCATCTGGGCGAGATTTTTATTTAATTCGTAACGGTTTTCGGACATATTAAAGTCTCCTTGTATTTGGTATACCGATATTATATTATAAAACTGATCGGATGTAAATAGTCAAAAACGAAAATTTTTATATTACCAGATTTAAATTCGGAAAGAAAAAAGGTGGGTCGAAAGCAAGCGCGTCGTGGCAGCGTTTGACGCGCTTAGCCGATAGTTGTTTAATCGGACGACAAGGGCGTGGCGAAGTAAATTTTGCAAAAACGGCACTATATCGTTGAAAAATCGCGTTTAATGTGATAGAATATAAATACGGAGGTTTTCGTATGGATATAAAAGAAATACTAGCGCGCGTCGATCACACTCTTTTGTCGGTTACCGCCACTTGGGAGGAAATAAAGAAAACGCTTGACGAAGCGATAAAGTACCGCACCGCGTCGGCTTGTATTCCGCCGTGTTTCGTTCGGCGGGCAAAGGAGTACGTCGGCGATAAGCTTGCGATATGCACGGTCATCGGCTTTCCCAACGGCTATAACAGTACGGCAAGCAAAGTGTTCGAGACAGCCGACGCCGTAAAGAACGGAGCGGACGAAATAGATATGGTAATAAACGTCGGAGCGCTGAAGGAGGGCGAAACGGATTACGTCACAAGCGAGATCCGCGAAGTCAAAAAAGCGTGCGGTGACAAAATTCTGAAGGTGATAATAGAAACCTGCCTTCTCACCGACGAGCAAAAGATCGTCGCGTGCAAAGCGGTCACCGCCGCCGGAGCCGACTTTATTAAAACGAGCACGGGATTTTCGCTTGGCGGCGCAACCGCGGCTGACGTGGCTATTCTGCGCGCCAACGTGGGAAAGAACGTAAAAGTCAAGGCGGCGGGCGGTATTAAATCGCTGAAAGACGCCGAAAATTTCATTGCTCTGGGCGCAGACCGTCTGGGGACCAGCAGAATAGTCGGTTTGGTAGAAAGCCGTGAAAACCAAAACTCTTCCGATAGCGGAAAACGAGAATAAGGAGATAATAAAATGTCCGTTCCAACCCCTCATATAAACGCAAAAAAAGGCGATTTTGCCAAAACGGTACTGATGCCGGGCGATCCGTTGCGCTCGGCGTTCATTGCGCAGAACTTTCTTGAAAATCCCGTTTTGGTCAACAATCTGCGAGGAGTACAAGGCTACACGGGATATTACAAAGGTAGGCGCGTATCGGTTATGGCGTCGGGAATGGGACAGCCGTCGATAGGGATATACTCGTTCGAGCTGTTCAACTTCTACGACGTGGACAATATAATAAGAGTGGGCTCGTGCGGCAGCTTTGATAAAGATCTGCACGTGCGCGATATAATTCTCGCTATGGGCGCCTGCACCAACGGTAACTACGCCGCGCAATACAAGCTTCCGGGGACTTTTTGTCCGATCGCCGACTTCGGTTTGCTGAAAAAAGCCGCGGACGCGTGCGAGAATAAAAAATTAAATTATAAAGTGGGCAACGTTTTGTCGTCGGATACATTCTACGACGACGGAGAAAGCGGCATGGGCTGGACCAAAATGGGCGTGCTCGGCGTGGAGATGGAAGCGGCGGCGCTCTATATGAACGCTTTACGGGCAGGTAAAAAAGCGCTTGCCGTGTTGTCCGTCAGCGATTCGTTCGTTTACGAAAACGAGAATTTAAGCGGCGAACAGCGTGAAAGATCGTTCGTAGATATGATCGAAGTCGCTTTGGAGCTGATATGATCAACCGCGTTTTTCTGATAATACTCGACAGCTTCGGAATAGGCAACGCGCCCGACGCCGCGCTTTTCGGAGACGAGGGCAGCAATACCCTGCGTTCCGTTGCGGACAGTAAGGCATTCGATTGCCCGATTTTGCAAAAACTTGGACTTTTCAATATCGACGGAGCGGACTTCGATGAAAGCCGAAAGGTTGCCCGTCCGCTCGGAAGCTACGCCGCTCTCAGCGAAAAATCAATGGGAAAGGACACTTCGATCGGGCATTGGGAAATAGCAGGCGTGATTTCTCCAAAGCCCATGCCCACCTACCCGAACGGCTTTCCGAAGGAGATCATTGCCGAGTTCGAGCGGCTTACGGGCAGAAAAACGCTGTGCAATCTGCCCTATTCCGGCACTCAGGTAATTAAGGACTACGGCATCAGGTCAGTGTCCGAGGGCGCGCTTATCGTATATACGTCCGCCGACAGCGTGTTCCAGATAGCGGCTCACGAGGACGTGGTTCCGCCAGAGCAGTTGTATCGGTACTGCCGTATTGCGCGCGGTATTCTGACGGGCGAAAACGCGGTGGGAAGAGTTATCGCGCGTCCGTTTGCCGGCGAATATCCCTTTTACCGCACGCCGCGCCGCCACGACTTTTCCGTAGAGCCGCCGTCGGAAACCATGCTCGACGTACTGAAGAGCGCGGGCTGCGACGTGATCGCCGTGGGCAAGATCGGCGATATTTTTGCCGGGCGAGGCGTCACCGAAAGCTTTGTAACGGTGAATAACGAGGACGGAATGGATAAAACGCTCGCTAAACAAAAGCGGGATTTTCGCGGACTGTGCTTCGTCAATCTCGTAGATTTCGATATGAACTACGGGCATAGAAACGACGCGGACGGTTACGCCGCTGCTTTGACCGCTTTCGATAAACGGCTTTCGGAATTTATTGGAGAGATGAGACATGACGACGTTTTGATTATTTCCGCCGACCACGGCTGCGATCCCGGCACGCCGTCCACCGATCACTCGCGCGAACGCGTTCCTATGATAATATACGGAAATGAAATAAAAAACGGCGTAAATCTGGGCGTAAGAGATACTTATGCCGATATTTGCGCCACGGTTTTGGATATGCTCGGCGCGGATAAAGCAACGTGCGCGGGCAAAAGCTTCTTTGACGAGGTGAAAAAATGAACGCAAAACTACTGCTTGAAAAAGCGACGGAGGCAAGATTAAACGCCTATGCGCCTTATTCCGATTTTAAGGTGGGCGCGGCTTTGTTGTGTAAATCGGGCAAAATTTATCTCGGTTGTAACGTGGAAAATGCTGCTTTTTCCGTAACTAATTGCGCCGAAAGAACGGCTTTTTTCTCCGCAATCGCCGCAGGAGAACGCGAATTCGCAGCAATAGCGGTGGTGGGAGGCAAGGGCGATTCGCCGTCGGGAGAATGCGCTCCCTGCGGAGTGTGCCGACAGGTCATGACGGAGTTTTGCGACTGCGATTTTCTCGTCGTACTCGGCTCGCCCGAGCAATACGAAACCTATCCGCTTTCAAAGCTGTTGCCGCTCGCCTTTTCTTCCGGACAAATAACCGCACGCTGAACGGCTTTTAGCGTTGACAACCACGCGTAAAAGTGTTATAATTATTCCGTAATTGCGGAAATGGCTCAATGGTAGAGCATCGGCTTCCCAAGCCGAACGTTGCGGGTTCGAGCCCCGTTTTCCGCTCCAAATAAAATCCGCTTTCGCAGGAAGGCGGATTTTGTTCATTAAACGAAAGCGATTTTGAACGAATACGGCGGCAGAGTTTATCGGCATTTTGATTAAATGCAAAAAAATATCGATTAAAAGAAGATTGTTCGTTAAATCGTCAGCGTTTAACGACGTTTTGCTTGAAAAGCAACCGGCTTTGTGTTATAATAGATTTATTGAAAAATAATTTGCGGAGGGAGATTATGAAAATTGCAACGACTACGGGGGATTTTTCTTTTTATTGCCGTACGGACGAGGAGCGTATTCGCGAGCTGCACCGCGCCGGCTTCAGATATATAGATTTGAGTATGTATTCCTTTACCCCAGAAAGTGAATATATGAACGATCATTGGCAAGAGGCCGTTTACAGAATCAAGAGTTTGGCGGACGAGCTTGGTATGCAATTTGTTCAGGCGCATTCTCAGGGCGGCAATCCTCTTTCCGAAGATTCGGCTCACGTTGATTTTTTGTTGAAAGCTACGTTGCGTTCGATCGAAATATGTCAGATCCTCGGAATTAAGAATACGGTCGTTCACAACGGATCCGCAAGCGGACTTTCCAAAGAAGAATGGTTCGTTAAAAACAAGGAATTTTATGAAAAGTTGTTGCCCACAATGGAGCGATGCGGCGTAAACGTTTTGTGCGAGAATTCAACGAAAGCCAATATGGGCGACCGTTATTTTATCAATACGGGCAAGGATATGCTCGAGTTTATAAAATATATGGATCATCCGCTGATTCACGGGTGCTGGGATACGGGACACGCCAATTGCGAAGGAAGTCAATACGATGAAATTATGGCGCTTGGCGACGAGCTGCACGCCGTTCATTACAACGACAATCACGGAGCAAAAGACGATCACGTTGCGCCTTTTTTGGGACGATTGAACCATGACGAGGTACTTAACGCCTTGATAGACGTAGGCTTTAAGGGGTATTTCACGTTGGAGTGTGATTCCTCCCTTATAGAATATAACCAGTGGACGGGAAAGCGGCGCCGCTATGAAAATATGACAAGGGAACAAAAATTGCGCGAACCGCAACTGTTTATGCAAAGACATATAGAGACTATGATGTATGAAACGGCAAAATGGATGCTGGAAAGTTATGACTTGTTTGAAGAATAATGCAAAACCTCATTCGTAAAAGTCGTATTTTTGTACTTTAACTTTATTTTTAAATCACGTTATCGGTACCGCCCTTAAGTCAAGCAAGACCATTCGCGCGGTCCCGATTTTTTATTTCAGTTGGATACAAACAAAATCTATTTGGATATGACTTAAGAAAATCCGCCAATCTTATATGCGTTGGATGTCGCAATAAGGACGAATGGAGAGCGGAAGCGGTAAAGGAAGAAGAAACCGCAGGCATAGAGCACGACGAAAGGACGACGGTATGGCTACAGGAATATAAAACGAAGTTAGCGCTACAAACGGTGGTGCTTGCGGTAATTATTCTTGCGGAATTGGCGCTTATAACCACTGCGGCTATAACGTTATTCCCGAAAATGGCTTTATACAAAACGTCTGCGGTGTTATTGTTGGTCGTTGCGGCGGCGTGCTTACTGTTATGCTTTCCGCAAGCGCAAAAAGCAAAAGCGGCAGAAAACGAATATAACTCGTGGGTGGGGCTGAAAACAAACGGAATAGCGTTCGTGGAAAACGACAAAGCGCTTAAACTACAGGAATGCAGCGGAGCGCTCACGGGCGAGATAGTGACAGGAGTGACATACGGAATAATATGCCTGATTGCTACGTGCGGCGTGTGCGTGATATACTCGGAAAGAATAAAATTCTACGCCAAATCTCTAAAAAGGAACAATATTGCACCGAACGGAGAAAGGCAAGCGCTTAAGCCCGCATTTTATGAAGATTTGCCCGACGTAGACGAACTTCACAACGAAATTATATCAAATAACGAAAAACAGGACAAAAACACTTGACTTATGCTCGAAAATAAAGTATCGTTGATTAAAAAGGAGGCATAAGGAAATGAAGAACTCAAAATCGTTTTGGTTTG
>JBJFAC010000043.1:0-1647 GCA_051887715.1 Candidatus Neoclostridium sp. | reverse complement strand
TAACGGAGAAGACCTCGTTAAAAAGCCGTAGCGAGTTATCCACAACGCTGTGGATAACTGCTGTGGATAACTCGGTTTACGTTGTGTATATCGTGAAAAAGGAGTGAAAAAAGTGTTTATAACCGTAAAAAGAAGGGTTGTTTCAGTGTTTTTGGCAATCGTGACCGTCGCGGTCGTATCTTCGGTAGCCGTTACGGCGGTCGCGGCGACGACCGAAAGCGAGAACGCGCGGTATACGGTGGTGCTGGACGCAGGTCACGGCGGAGCGGACGGCGGAATGGTGGGAAGAGTTTATAAAACGCGCGAAAGCGACGTCAATCTGTACGTCTGCCGCATACTCGCCCACTATCTCAAAAAGAACGGTTTTCGGGTGGTTATGACGAGAAACGCGGACGTAATGCTGTCCGACGGCGTGACCGCAAGCAAAAAGCTGTCGGAGATGCGCAAAAGAGAGCAGATAATCAAATCGGCGTCGCCCGATCTTATAGTCAGCGTGCATCAGAATTCCTATCCGCTTTCCTCGGTCAGCGGAGCGCAGGTTTTTTTCGACGGAAACAACGTTGAAGGCGAAAACGCCGCGCAGGTGTTTCAAAGCACGCTCAATCAGGCGCTCGGGGGCGAAAGAAGGGCGAAAAGCGCGGATTTTTACGTTCTGCAATGCTCTTCCTATCCGTCCGTGCTGGTGGAATGCGGCTTTTTGTCCAATCCGGAGGAGGAAAAGCTGTTGCGAACGCCTGCTTATCGCGAAAAAGTTGCCTATGCGTTATACGTGGCTTGTTGCGTGTATCTGCAAAAAAGTAATCAAAAAATTACGCAAAACGTATAAATAAAGCCTTAGAAACGTTGATTTTTTTTTATAATTATGCTACAATATATACATAATAAGTCAAGTGGAGGTAACGGGCAATGCCTTGGTACGTTTGGTTAATAATAGGAGTGGTCGTATTACTCGTATTCGTGATAATATTCTGGTGGATCGGCGCTCGCAATAAGTTCGTCCGTCTGGAGGAAGCGTGCGACGAAAGTCTGTCCGGAATCGACGTATATCTCAAGAAAAGATACGATCTCATTCCCAATCTCGTCGAAACCGTAAAGGGTTACGCAAAGCACGAAAGTCAGACGCTGGAAAACGTCATTAAAGCGAGAAACGCCGCTATGACCGCCACCGGCGACGCAAAGGTGCAGGCGGAGAACGCTCTCAGCGGCACGCTTAAAAGCCTTTTCGCCTTGTCCGAGGCGTATCCCTCTCTTAAAGCCGATTCGCAGTTTTTGTCGCTTCAGACTCAGCTGCAGGCAATCGAAACCGATTTGTCGCAGGCGCGCAAGTACTATAACGGCAACGTAAAGAAATACAACACCGAAATTCGTCTTTTCCCCGGCAGTATAGTCGCAAATTCCATGCGTCTTGAAAAACGCGCGTTTTTCACCGTGGACGAGACCGAGCGTCAGAACGTCAAGGTTCAGTTTTAACCGACCTTTCCGGAAATTTGATGAAATCGGGTAAAAAATTCAATATAACAAGGCGGTTTGTCGTCGCGCTCGTTCTGATTGCGGCGGCAACGTTTTGCTTTTGTTTTGCAGGTTGCTACGGCGGTTCCTGCGCGCAATCGGAAGGATCGCCTTTCGATCAGACGCAAACCGATTACG